>JASHUL010000239.1 GCA_030039995.1 Thermoplasmata archaeon | reverse complement strand
GGTCCGGGGCGGGAGAAATACGCCTCGTCCGCGAGGAACACCCCGCGCGGCGAGGGGACGGAGGCGATGGCCCGTCGGAGTTCGGGGCTGGCCAGCTCTCGTCGGGATCGTTCGACCGAGAAGCTGCAGGGACTCAGCACGAGGAGGTCGAGATCGTACCCGCCGATCGTCTCCCACTCGGTCCGAACGCCCCGCTGTCCCGCGCGGGGGCCGACCGGAGTTCCCCCGGCGGCTCGCACGATGTCGGGAGTCCAGAGGCCCGCGAGGATCGGGGGGTCGAGCCACTCCACGACCGCCACCCTCGGGCCCCGTGGCTCTCCCCGGGGTCTCGTGGTGCGCGTCCGAAGTCGCCGCGCGAGTTCCCGGCCCTCGGCCGAGGCGTCGAGCGCGCGCCCGATCGTCTCGACGCTCTCCCACACGTCGCGAAGAGTACGGGGCGTGAGCGAGACGACCTTCGGTGCGACGTCCGCGCGGGCGCAGGCGGCCGCCACCTCGGCGTCCGTGACGGAGCAGACACCGCACAGGTCTTGCGTCAGGATCACGTCGGGCTCGAGTCGGCGCAGCAGGTCGACATCGAGCTCGTACAGGCTGCGTCGTTCCTTTCGAACCGCTCGGACCCGTGCGTCGATCTCCCGGGAGGGACGCTCCGAGTCCCAGACCCGTGGGCGCATGACGACGGGCCGGTCCCGGACTTCGGGAGGATAGTCGCACTCTTCGCTCCGGCCGACGAGCTCGGCGCCGTGGCCCAGCGCGAACACGATCTCCGTCGCGCTGGGCAGGACCGAAACGACGCGCACGCCGACCTCCGAGGCGCCGAAGATTCGGGGAGGTCCTACTTACGTTTGCGGCCCGGAACCCGGCGTCGAGGCGCCCGCGCCGCCGGAGTCGCCGGGCGGGGTCTCGACCGGCGGCGGGAGGCAACGGGGGTCTTCCTCGGCGGTTTCGCACGAGGTCGAGAGGCCTTGGGAGCCCTCGACGCCGCACCCGCGGCCCCGGTCCCGGGGGGCACCGGAGGCGGGAGGCCGAGATGCAGGCAGAGCGCGGTCTCGCGTTCCGGGGTGAGACCCAACCGGCGGGACTCGTTGCGTTCCCGCTCGGAGTTCTCCCGCTCTCCGGTCCGTAGAAGCGTGACCGAGTGAAGGAACCGCAGTTGCGGGTCCTCGGGCGTGTTGGCGAGCATCGCCTCGACCTCGACCCGAGCAGCCGCCCAATCTCCAAGCTCGACCAGCGCCGCCACGAGATGGGCGCGCACCTCCAGGCGCGCATCGTCTTCCGCGAGCAGGGCGCGATAGACCTCGATCTCCTCCTTCGGGCGGGAGCGGGCCCCCAGCACGGCCGCGCGTCCGAGCCAGGCGTCCAGGTCGTTCGGCCGCACCGTGAGAACCTCACCGAAGATCCGGTCCGCTTCCTCCGTGAGTCCGAGGCCGAGCAGCGAACGGCCGACCCCGATCTTGGCCGGCAGGAAACCCGGTTTCAGCTCGACCGCCTGGCGATAGAAGCGGAGGGCGAGGGCGGGCACGCCCCACTCGAGCCACGTACGGGCTCGGTTCATGACCGCGTCGAGGAGCTGGGCGCTCGGCAGCAGACGCGGCCGAGCCGCTCCGGGGGGACGCGGCTCCCGGCCGAGCATCGACTCGAGCCCCAGCTGCCGGGCGAGCTCCTCGAAGCGGGCCCCCTCGACGAGGGTGCCGGCGCGCTGCTGGATCTCCGATTGGATCGCCAGGGGAAGATGGCCGGGCGTGAGCACCACCAGATGCGCCGGAGCCCCCTCGCTCGACTCCAGCACCCGGCGGATCGTGTCGAGAGAGACCTGGTCCGGGTCTTCGAGGAACGCGTACAGGAACCCGTCTCCCGTGCGAAGGACGAGCCCCTCGGTGAGGGGCTTCGCGGCATCGAGTTTTTGGCCCATCGCCTCCACGATGCCGCCCGAGAGTTGGACGAACGCCGTCGTCGCCACGAGAAATCGGAAAACCCGGCGGATTAAATATGTCGGAGTCCACGGGCAGCCGTCGTGAACCTCGCCCAGCTCTACGGGTACCTGCCCGACCTGGAGCGCTCGCTGCGGTCTTCCTACCGCCCCGAACGCCGAACCGCCCCCAACGCGGTCCGGCCGTACCTCGACGTCAACGAGGAGTTCACCCTGCGCGGGGGCAAACGCTTCCGGGCCGTACTCGTCCTGGCCGGCTACCACATCGCGACCGGGCGGGCGCCGCGGCCGGCGCTTCCCGCCGCCGCCGCCCTGGAGCACTTTCAGAGCTGGATGCTGATCCACGACGACATCATCGACCACTCCGAAGAGCGACGGGGAGGTCCGACGGTCCATCGGGGACTCGCGGCGAGCCATCGTCGCGAGCGTCTGGGAGGTTCCAGCGAAGACTACGGCGCCGGGATCGGCATCACGCTCGGGGATCTCGAAGAGCCGTTCACCGTCGAGGGGCTCCTCGCGTCCCCGGTGCCCCCCGCGCGGCGACTCCGCGCCCTCGCCGAGTACGTTCGAATGACCCGGCTGACCGCGTATGGCCAGTTGCTGGACATCCGGAACGGGACGCTCGAACCGAGCTCGGTGACCGAGGCGGACGTGCTGAACGTCCACCGTCTCAAGTCGGCGATGTACACGGTCGCCTGCCCGCTGCGGATCGGGGCCGGCCTCGGCGGGTTGTCCGTTCCCGGGCTCGAGGACTTGGAGGTGATCGGCACCGACCTGGGGGTCGCCTTCCAGCTCCGGGACGACGTGCTCGGCGCGGGTTTCGACTCGCAGGCGTCCGGAAAGACCGCGAACGACCTCTCCGAAGGTAAGCGGACGCTCTTGGTCGTGCGGGCCTGGGCGTCCGCGGACGACTCCGACCGCGGGCGGCTCGCGCGCGTGCTCGGCAACCCTCAGGCGACGCCCGAAGATGTCGAACGGGCCCGGGACGTCCTCCGACGTACCGGGAGCCTCGAGTACTCGGAGCGACGGATCGCCGAGCTCACCGCGAAAGCACTTCGTCGGCTCGACCAAAGCCGTCGCCTTCGACCGAGCGCCAAGCCCCTCCTGCGAGAGGTCGCGGACCGACTGGTCCGCCGAACTTCGTAGCGTTCACTCGGGAGAAGGGCCGGTGGGCTGAACTCCCGCCGCCTGCAGCGCCTGGGTGAGCTCCTGCTGCATCGTCGTGTAGCGCTCCTTGAGATGGTTCTCCTGGCGCTCGATCGCCTTCACCCGAACCTCGAGCGTCTCCTTCTCCTCGGTGAGCAGGTCCTCGACCTCCTTCCGGTTCTTCGCCCGGACCAGGAGACCTCCGATCGGGCGGTACAGGACCGCGTCCTCGGCGATCGTCTTCAGCTCCTCGAGGGTATGGGTCACTTCGCGGAGCTTGAGGTCGATCTGCAGGTGCTGCTGCTGGGCGTTGCCGAGCTCCTGCTGTAGCCGCTGGAACTGCTTCAGGTCGTTCTGCAACTTCGCGGGAAGGGCCACGTCCGGTGGACCCGGTGACGAAGATAAGGGCTTCGCGGGCAGCGGGTCGCTAGCGAACCGGCGGGGCCGGGGGCGAGCCGTCGATCGTGCGGGCAGTCGCCAGCGCCAGGTGCACCCAGCCGAGGTACGTGTTGAGCGCAGCCCGCATCGCGCCGGTGTCTCGCGCGGAGATCGTCAGCACGATCGCATCGTCCGGTCCCCGACCCAGGTGCGCCCGGGCCCGGGGTACCTCGCGAGCAGACTCCGGCCAGAGCGCTCGCTCGAGCGCACCCCCGAGTCGCGAGCTCTTCGGACGCACCGTCACTGTGGCTTCCCACGGGTCGGACGGAACGCTCATCCGCTCACGTCGGGGCCGAGACCCGTCAAGATGCGGTCCGTTTTCTCCGTCGCGGCTCGGACGTAGGTGGACGGGTCGAGGTACGCCTCGACCTCCCCCGGGGTGAGGTACCGCGTCACGACGGGGTCCGCCCGCGCTCGCTCGAGGAGCGGCGGAGGCGTCTTCGGGTCCCGCGTGAGCTTCCGGACGACTTCGTGCGCTTCGGACCGCGCGAGGCCCTTCGCGGTGAGGGCGAGCACCAGGCTCTCTCCGAAGGCACCTCCGGCGGACCGGGCGACCTCCTCCGCCATGCGCGCGGTGTCGACCTTGAGGCCGCGGAACACCTCGGTCAGCTTGACGAGCAGGTCGTCGGTGAGCACGATCGCGTGGGGGAGCACGATCCGTTCGTTGGCGGAGTTCGCGAGGTCCCGCTCGTGCCACAGGACCATGTTCTCCATCGGCACCGGAGCGAACGCGCGCACGAGGCGCGCGAGGCTGGTAACGTTCTCGGAGACGATCGGATTCCGCTTCTGCGCCATCGTCGAACTGCCCACCTGATGCGCCTCGTCGAACGGTTCTCCGACCTCCGCGATCTCGGTTCGCTGGAGGTTCCGAACCTCCGTCGCGAGCCGCTCCGCGGTCGACGCTACGAGCGCCATCCAGTTGGTGAACTCGGCGACGCGGTCGCGACCGACGAGCTGCATCGGCGCCTCGTCCGCCCGGATCCCGAGGCGGCGCATCACTCCGTTCTCGACCGCCTCGGCGCTTGAGCCAAAACCGGCGGCAGTGCCGACCGCGCCCGCCATCTTACCGACCGCGAGACGGGGCAAGAGCTCGTCCAGCCGCTGACGGTGCCGGACGACCTCGGCCGCGGCGACCGCCATCTTGAACCCGAAGCTGATCGGGATCGCGTGCTGGCCGTGGGTTCGACCGATCTCGGGAGTCGCTCGGTGGGTCCGGGCGAGCCGGGCGAGCGCCCGAGC
>JASHUL010000238.1 GCA_030039995.1 Thermoplasmata archaeon | reverse complement strand
GCCATGGCCCATCACCTCGATCGCCCGCGCCACGATCTCGTAAGGATAGAACGGTTCGCCGTCGTACTTGAGCAGGCGCTCCGTCAGGAAGACCCCGGTCTCGGCGCGCAAGAGGTGGCCGAACTGGCCCGAGTAGTTCGCCTCGACGAGGAGCGGCCGGTGCGCCTTCGCGAACTCGGCGCGGACTCGCTCCGGGTCGAGCGGATACACCGTCGGGAAGTGGAGGAGGTTCGTCGGCTTTCCCTGAGCCGAGAGGGTCGACATCGCGTCCCGGATCGCCCCGACCGTCGAACCCCACGCGACGAACGTGAGCGGCGCGTCCGCGGGACCTTCCCACGCCGGCGGTTCGGTCGTGGCGACCAGCCCTTGGAGCTTCCGCATCCTCTTGTCCATCATGCGGGCCCGCTCCGTGACCCAGATCGGGATCCCCGACTTGACGTCCGACACGAGGTGACCCTTCTCGTCGTGCTCGTCCGACCCCGCGACGAACTGGAGCCCGGGTTGGCCGGGGAGCGCGCGCGGGGAGACCCCCGAGTCGGTGTAGAGGTAGCGCTTGTAGTCGTGGCCGTTCGGCTCGACCGTGAAGAGCGAGGGGACCGCGATGTCGGTCGGCAGCTCTTCCCGGTCGACCGTCGCCATGTTCTCCGAGAGGTGCAGGTCGCTCGCGACGAGGATCGGGGTCTGCCACGACTCGGCGAGTTCGAACGCCCGGATCGTCGCCCGGTACGCCTCGGTCGGATGCGAGGGCGCGAGGATCGCGCGCGGGAACTCACTTTGTCCGGCCCCGAGCATCAGGTTGAGGTCGCCCTGCTCGGTCTTCGTCGGCAGTCCCGTGGACGGCCCCGACCGCTGGGATTCGACGACCACGAGCGGCGTTTCCGTCATCCCCGCCATCCCCAGCGCCTCGACCATCAGCGAGAAGCCACCGCCGCTCGTCGCCGTCATCGCGCGGACGCCTCCGAACGACGCGCCGATCGCCATGTTGATCGCGGCAAGCTCGTCCTCGGCCTGCTTCACGACCACGCCGAGCGTCTGGGAGTGCGCGGCCATCCAATGCATGATGGACGAGGCGGGCGTCATCGGATACTGCGCAAGGAACTTGCAGCCGGCGGCGGCCGCGCCGAGCGCGATCGCCGCGTTCCCGTTCATCAGGAGCTTCGGTGCTCCGCGCTTGGAGATCGCGTGGTCGCTCGCGCCCCCGTGGGATTTCGCGAACTCGTAGCCGGCCGAACTGGCCCCGAGGTTCCAGTCGACGACGTCCCCTGCCTTCCGGCCGAACGAATCCCGAAGGACCTCGTGCAGGAGGTCGAGCGGGATCCCGGCGAGATAGGCCGAGGCGCCCATGCCGGCGGCGTTCTGCAAGATCGACTGGCTCGTGTACTTCCGCGCGAACTCGAGCGTCGGGACACCCAGCCCCCGCACTCCCGTGGGGAGCTCGCTCTCGGCGACCGCGAACTTCTCGGGGTCGTAGACGACAGTGCCGCCGCGCCGGAGCGACGGGGCGTGGATGCTGACGCTCTGCTTGTCGAGGGCATAGAGCACGTCCGCCTGGTCGCCCTGCGAGTACGGACGTGTGTCGGAAGTTCGGGCTTGGAACCAGACGTGGCCCCCGCGGATCACGGACTGGTAGGCGTTGAGGCCGAAGACATGCCAGCCCATCCGCGAAAAGCAACGGGAGATCGTCTCCCCGATCGAAGCGATGCCGTCGCCGGCCTGACCGCCGGCGCGCACGGCGAGATCGGTCACGTCCCTTTCGACTCCTTCTACCGTATTAATCGGTTGTGCGGAGGCGCGAGCGGCAGCAACCCTTAGACGGCCGGAGGGGTCAGGAATCGCGATGGTGCGAGCGGTCCGCGTGCTCCTGTTCGCGACCGCGCGTACGGCCGTCGGGCGCCGCGAGCTCGAGTGGACCGTACCCCCGGAGGGGATCCAAGCCTCCGAGCTCGCCCGCGAGCTCGCGACCGCGTTCCCGAAGCTCGCTCCGACCCTCCGCGCGAGTCGCCTCGTGCGGAACGGACACCCGGTCGACCGTCCGACGACGAGGATCCGCCCGGGGGACGAGTTCGCGGTCCATCCGCCCTACGGGGGCGGATGACCGGGTCGGTCCGGCTTTCCCGTCGCCCCCTATCGATGGCGTCGGCCGCGCGGGCGCTGGCCGGCCCCGACCTCGGCGGCGTGGTGGTCTTCGCGGGACGCGTCCGTCGGGACCGTCGGGGTCCGGCGCGCGTGCGGGCGATCGACTACGAAGTCCATCCGGGGCCGGCGCTCGAGGTGATGCGTCGCCTCGACCGGGACGCCCGTCGACGGTACGGCGCGGAGGAGGTGGTCCTGTGGCACCGGGTCGGTCGGGTGCCGGCCGGTGAGATCGCGGTCATCGTCGGGGTGGCGGCCGGCCACCGAGCCCCGGCGTTCGCCGCGGCCCGGTACCTGATCGACGTCCTGAAGCGGACCGTCCCGATCTGGAAGACGGAGCGAGCACGATCCGGGCGTCGACCGCGAGGACGCCGGCACCCTCCGACCGGACGATCATCGGGTTGAGGTCGAGCTCCACGACCTCGGGCAGTTCCACGGCCAGCTGGGAGACCCGCTCGATCGCCTCCGCCAGCGCGGGCAGGTCGCTCGGCGGCTCGCCCCGGACCCCTTCGAGCAGCGGGTACGCCCGGATCGACTCGATCATGTGCCGAGCCGCGAGCGGACGGACCGGCGCCAGGCGGAAGGTGACGTCACGGAGCACCTCGACGTAGATGCCCCCGATCCCGAACACGACCACGGGGCCGAACCCGGGGTCGCGCTGCACGCCGAGAAGCACCTCCTTCCCGCCGCGCACCTCGGCCTCGACTTCGAAGCCGGCGATCCGCGCGCGAGGCGCGCGGCGACGCACGGTCGCGTGCATCCTCGCCAGAGTCGCGCCGAGGTCGGTCCGGTCCTCGATCCCGAGCGCGACCCCCCCGACCTCGGTCTTGTGCGAGATGTCCGGCGACGCGACCTTGAGAACGACCGGATACCCGATCGCTTCGGCCGCGTCGGTCGCTTCCCGGAGGGTGGTGACCCGCCGGCTCTCGGGGAACCGGAGCCCGTACGCTCCGAGCACCGTCCGGGCCAGGTACTCCGGCAGCACCAGCTGACCGGTCCGTCGGGCCTGACGAAGGGCCGAACGGACCGCGACGCGGTCGACCGGAAATCTCCGGACTTCGGTGCGCTTGCGCGTCGCCCACGCCCGGTATCGGGCGAGGCTACCGAGTCCCTGGACCGCCTCCTCGGGGAACGTGAACGTCGGGACCCCGTGTGCTTCGAGGTCTCCGACCTCGCGGGAGAGGTCGGTGAGCCCGAAGAGACACGCCGTCACCGCCTTCCGGTTTCGCCCCCGTCCGCGCAGGACCGCCTGGGCGGTCGCCTCGGCGGTGAGCGTACCGGTCGGCGTGGCGATCACCAGCGCCCCGTCCACGTTCGACTGGCGCAACAGCCGCCGGAGCGTGACGGAGAACTGCTCCGGACCCGCGTCCGCCGTCATGTCGACCGGATTCGCGACCGAGGCCGACGGCGAGAGCCCGCGCGCGAGCTCCCCTCGGAATCGGCCGGAGAAGGTGGCGAGCTCGAGTCGCTGGCGGGCGGCCGCATCGGCTGCGACGATCCCCGGTCCTCCCGAGTTCGTGAGGATCGCGAGCCGCGGACCGTCCAGCCGAGCCCCCGAGGAGAAGACCTTCGCCATCCGAAACAGATCGCCGATCGTGTCCGCGCGGATCACCCCCGACTGTTCGAACAGCGCGTCGTAGAGCTGGTCCCGGCCGGATTGGGCGAGCGAGCCGGTGTGGCTCTTCGCCGCCCGCTCGCCGGCCGGAGTTCGGCCGCTCTTGATCACCAGCACGGGCTTCGACTCGGTCACTTCGCGGGCGACCTCGAGGAAGCGGCGACCGTCCGCGAGACTCTCCACGTAGAGCAGGACCACGCTCGTCGCGGCGTCGTCCGCGAGCGACCGCAAGAGGTCGTTCTCGTCGACCCCGGCGCGATTGCCCACCGAGACGAACCGGGAGAACCCGATCCGTTCGGCGATGCCGTACCGAAGGATCCCCGCGCAGAGCGCGCCGCTCTGCGACACGAACGCGATGTTCCCTCGCGGCGGCAGGCTCTCGCTGAAGGTCGCGTTCAGGCTCACGCCCGGGTCGGTGTTCAGCACGCCGAAGCAGTTCGGTCCGACGAGCGACATCCGGTGGCGACGGGCCCGGCGGATGAGGTCGTCCTCTCGAGCGACGCCGGCGCCCCCGACCTCCCGGAATCCGGCCGACACCACGATCACGCCGCGGGTCCCCGACTCCCCGAGTTCCTCCACCACGGCGGGAACCTCGACGGCCGGCACGATCACCACCGCGAGTTCGGGCGCCTCGGGCAGGGCCCGGACCGACGGGTAGCAGCGGACGCCCGACACGCTCGACCACCGCGGATTCACCGGGTACGCGACGCCGCGGAAGCCCGCCCCGAGCACGTTCCGGAACAGGCTCGCCCCGACGGTGCCGGTTCGGTTCGACGCGCCGATCACCGCGACGGAGGCGGGGGCGAACAGCTCGTTCAGGCTTCGGGACGCTCCACCCACCATGCGACGCTCGCTCGGCGAGGGCTCGACGGACCCCCGTTATATAGACCGCTCGGCGTCGTCGCGTCGTGACGGCGGCTCCCGGCACCGGATCGCCCGCGCGACCGACGTCGGCCCCGCCCAACGCCGCTCCGGCTCGACCTCGGCCGGGCGGGGTCCTCCAACGGATGGACAAGGGCCGGATCGGTCGAGTGCTGGCGGTCGGGAGCGGCAAGGGCGGGGTGGGAAAGTCGTCGGTCACGGCACTCCTCGCGTCGGAGCTGCGGCGTCGCGGACGGACCGTCGGCATCCTGGATGCGGACATCACCGGGCCCTCGATCCCGAAGTTGCTCGGGATGAAGGGGCCGCTCACGGACGCCGGAGAAGGGATCGAGCCGGTGCTCGCGCGCAACGGGATACCGGTCGTCTCCTCACAGTTCATGGTGGAGGACGAGCAGGCTCCGGTGATCTGGCGGGGGCCACTGGTCACGCGCCTGATCACCCAGTTCTTCGGAGGCGTCCACTGGGGGTCGCTCGACTACCTGCTCATCGACATGCCGCCCGGAACGAGCGATGTGCCCCTCACCGTGTTCCAGACGATCCCGATCGACGGGATGGTGTTCGT
The DNA here is from genome assembly GCA_030039995.1 of Thermoplasmata archaeon. GTDB lineage: Archaea > Thermoplasmatota > Thermoplasmata > Lutacidiplasmatales > UBA184 > Lutacidiplasma. Next base: position 4,414 of record JASHUL010000238.1, on the reverse strand, counting down.
GCTCACCCCGCAGGACCTCGCGGCGTTGATCGTCAAGAAAGCGATGAACATGGCACGGGACCTCCACGTGCCGCTGCTCGGCGTCGTCGAGAACATGTCGTGGATCGTCTGTCCGCACTGCCATGAGACGATCCCGCTGTTCGGGCCGGGGACGGTGGGTCGCGTGTCCGAGGAGTACGGGATTCCCGTCCTCGGCCGGCTCCCGCTCGCCCCGGCGATCTCCGAACTCGCGGACGCGGGGCGCGTCGAGGAGTTCCGGGCCCCCGAGCTCGCCGGCCTCACCGACGCGCTGGTCGCCCGCGTCGACGAGCTCACGAAGGGACCGGCGGTGCTGTAGCGCCGCGCAGCCGCTGGAACGGGATCACTTCGACCGGCACGCCGCGTCGACCGAGCGCCGCCCGCAATCCCTCGAGGTGCGCGTCCCCGACCACGACGGCCATCCGCCCGTAGCCGCGGTGGCGGAGCACCGCGAGCCGCTCGGCCATGTGCTCGTTGCGGTCGTCGAGGAGCACCCGCGCGAGGGTCGGGCTCGCCTGCCGCAGGGCGCTCAGGTACTCGGCGGGCCGCTCCGCGTACCGGTCCATCTCGTGCCGGACCGCGCGCGCCGGGACGAAGAGCCCGGCCACCGCGCCGACCAGCAGGGCGACGCGTTCCTTGAACGGCATGGTGCGCATCAGCTCGATCAGCGTGGCGCGGATCGGGTCGTCGATCAGGAAGAGCGGAAGGTTCCGCTCCCGGGCGACGCGAGCCGCGACCTTCATCTCGGCGCCCGGTTCGCCGCCGCCGATCTCCGCCCCCAGTCGGCGCTGCACACGACTCCAGAGGCGTGCGAACAGCGGGGCGCCGCCACCGCTCCGGGGGCCGGCACTGTCCGAGAGGAGCGAGGCGGCCCGCTCCGCGTCGAGCTCGATCGCGACCCCGTCGAGCGGCCGGGCCGCGAGCTCGCGCCGGAGCGGTGCCTCGAGGTCGACCACATGGGCGGCGCCGAGCAGGAGCACCGGGCTCTCGGTCGTCGACGCCCACATGGACCGAACTAGCCCCCCGGGCCGTATCTGCCTTGCCGCCTCCGCACAAGCCCCTTATATCGAGCCGGAGTCGGAGGGCCGCATGGCCTGGACCTTGTTCTCCGTCCCGACGACGAAGCGGGCCGAATTGGACGCTGTCCTGAAGGACGACCTCCTCTCGCGACAGAGTCAGAAGCTGCGGGAGGCCGCCGCCGTGGGAGGCCCGTCCGGCACGGTCTACGTGCTGGTGGAGGGCGCGACCGACGCCGTGCGACGCGCGGACGAACTCCTCGCGGCGGTCGGGACCCAGCTCCCGCCGAGCGACGCCGAGCCCCTCTATCGAAGGTTCAAGGAAGAAGAGGAGGCCGCGTCCTCCGGCATGGGTCTGTTTTTCACCGAGGAGTAGCGCGCTACTCGCTCGCCGGCGTGTGGGACGGGTCGAGGTCCTCTCCGCCCCCGAAGACTCGTTGGGCCGCCTGATAGAACCCCTCGAGGCCGACGCCGTCCTTCGCCGACGTGACGAGCAGGCCCGCGAGCGGGCCGAGCGACTCGATCGCTCGCGCCACCTCGGTCGCGAGCTGCACGTCGGGGGTCGGGGCCTCCCGCGAGACCGCGTCGTGCAGCTCGGCGGGGTCCTCCGCCCACCGGGCGAGCTCCGCGAGCTGTTCCGCGGAGAGCACGTCCGACTTGGTGAGTACGTTGATCATCGGGAGGCGAAATCGGAACTCGACGGTCGCGCTCAGGAGGAGCAGGGAGACGAATCCCCCCGGGGTCCGTGCGAGCGCGGGGTCGAACAGGAACGCGATCTGCGAGCGGTCTCCGCTGAGCGCGTCGACCACCGCCTTCGAGGCCTCGCGGAAGGCGAACAGCTCGATCTGGCCGGGCGTGTCGACGAGCACGTAGTCCGTCTTCAGTTCGTCGATCGCCTGCTTCACGTCGAAGATCTTGAGCGCGATCATGTCGGCCGCGGCGATCTGCGCCCCGTTCGGCCCGAGCCCGTACTCGTCCTCGATATCGTCGAGCTGCACCCACTCCCGGATGTCGACGGCGGGGTCGAGCGTCGTCGATTCGCTGCCGGGGTCGAGGTTCACGACGGTCGCCTCGTAGCCCGCGCTCTTCATCCAGTCGGCGAACGCTCGCACGAACGTGGTCTTGCCCGCGCCGGCGGTCCCGGTGAAGTAGATCGTGCCGGGTTCGTCCATGGCTACTTCTTCGGTCCGGCCGGACGGTGCCGGCGGAGGTCGGCCGCGAGCGCACGCAAGAAGGCGGCCTTGGTCGTGCCGCTCCGCTTCGTCACCTTGACCCGGCCGGAGTAGGTGAAGAATCGACGCGGGTACTGCTTGTCGGCCTCGACCTCGGCCTTGAAGCCGAGGCGGCGGGCGGAGTCGAGGATCTCCTCGGTGGTCGCGTCGGGCACGGCCTCGGAGTCCGGCACCCGGCGACCCGCGCGACGGGAGAGCCCCCGTCCGACGTACGCCGGGTAGACGTAGAAATGGTCCGGCATCGGCCGTCGCGGCCCCTACGCCGCGGACGCCGCCGGGACGCGCACGCCGTTCAGGACCCCGTCCTGGCCCGGGCGCGAGCGCACGCGCACGAGCCCGACGTCCGTCTCGAGGATCGCGCCCTTGGTGATGATGTTCCGCTGGACGTAGTTCGGGTTCGCGGGATTCTCCCGGACGGTGATGACGTTCGCGCGTTGCGTCTTCTTCGTCGCCGGGTCGTAGACGTTGATCGTGCGGGTCGTGAGGATGCGCAGCTTGACGTTCGCCCCGCGCACGCGGTACGGCTTCACCGTGCCGCTCCCGAGCGTCGCGTGCTGCAGCTCGCGCGAGATCTCGAACCGGCGCTTCTTGCGGATCGGGCGCAGGCGCCCGCCGGTGCGCTTGCGTCGCGAACGGCCTTGCCAGATCCCCATGCTCGTCTCCGAGGCGGCGTGCGAGCGGGGTGCGCTATAAGACGTTTATCGAACTCGGGCCGCGGCCGAGGCGGCCGCGATGGCTCGCGGGTCGAAATCGGCGGGTCTTATCTCCGGGGAACGGTACGCCCTTTCGAGGTGGGCCCACGGGGGGAGCGCGCGTCCTCGGGCTCGACGAAGCCGGTCGCGGCAGCGTCCTCGGACCGCTCGTCGTCGGGGGCTTCTGCTGTGCCGAGGACGACCTTCCGGCGGTCGTCGGGACCGGGGCGAGGGACTCGAAGCGGCTCACGCCGAAGCGTCGGGCCGAGGTCTACGCGCGTCTTTCGGCGGTGGGCGAACGCCGCTCGATCGCGCTCGCTCCCCGGACGATCGACCGTTTCGTCGCCCGCGGGGGGCTGAACGAGCTCGAGCTCGACGCCTTCGCTCGCCTCGTCCGCTCGGCCCGGCCCGACACGGTGATCGTGGACGCGTGCGACCCGAACGCCGAGCGGTTCGGCCGGAGACTCGCGGTCGCCGCCGGGACCGACGCCCGGATCGTCAGTCGGCACAAGGCCGACCGCGACTTCCCCGTGGTCGGTGCGGCGTCGATCGTCGCGAAAGTGCGGAGGGACGCGGCGCTCGCGGCGTTGCGGAGTGCGCTCGCCGAGGAGCTGGGGAGCGGCTACCCGTCCGACCCGACGACGCGCGCCTGCGTCGAGCGCTACGCCCGGGACGGCGGGCGGGTCCCGCCGTGGATGCGACGCTCGTGGGAGACCGTCCAAAGCGTTAAGCGCGCCCGGCCGGCTCGCACGCTCGACCAGTACGTCCCATGACCGTCGAAGAGACGCTCGCTTCCCTCGTGGACCGGTTCAACCGGAAGGCGGCGGCGACCCCGGCGATGCAGGAGGAGCTCGGGACGCTCCAGCGCACGATACGGATCCGACTCACGGACGAGGGGAGCTATGCGGTCGACTTGCGGTCGGGGCGTCTCACGAACCTCCGCACGGCGGACTCCGAGCGCGCCGACGTGACGATCACGACCGACGTCGCGACGTTCCACGGCCTCGTGCGCAAAGAGATCGGCCCGATGAAAGCCCTCGTCACCCGCAAGCTGGCGATCGACGGCAGTCTCGAGGACAAGCTGCTCTTCCGCAAGCTGCTCTGACGGGCGGCCCCGTCAGGGCAGGAAGACGCACGCCGCGACGCAGACGCCGCAATGGTCCATCGGGATCGAAAGCTCCTCGGTCCGGTATTGGATGCGGCGCAGCTCCACGCCGCGGAAGTGCGCGATCTCCTGCATCCGCCAGCGGAGGAACTCCTTGAGCGACTTCTGCGTCCCGTGCAGGTGCGCCTCCGCTACGTAGCCGCCCTGACCGTCCGTGCGGAAACCGTAGGCGATGCCCGCGCTGATGACCTCGCCCTCCCCGCCGGAGTACCGGGCGAGCACCGCGTGGGTGATCGCGCCGCGGGCGATCGGTCCCCGGTCGACCTGGCGGATCCCGATCGGCAGGACGGA
>JASHUL010000237.1 GCA_030039995.1 Thermoplasmata archaeon | reverse complement strand
CGGCTTCCATGGAGCAGCCGGTCACCGTGAGGTAGTACCGTCCGAGCTCGGGGTCGTCCGCGGTGTTCACGTCGATGGCGACCTCTCGGTGCGTCAGCTTCGCGGCTTGGTCGGCGAGCTGCTCGCCGATCTGGTCGCAGACCGCCCGGTACTCCTTCGGGTTCGCGGCCTCGCTGTCGACCAGGGCGGCCGCGACGGTGAGCCGGATCTTGTCTCCCTGGCGGTAGCCCATCACCTTGACGTCCTCGCCGAGGGCGGGGACCTTCTTCTTCAGCTTCAGCGTGAGGAACCGTTCGCTTTCGAGGACGAGGCGCTCGAGGTCCGAGAGCGGCGCGAACCCGACCCCGAACGACGTGTCGTTCGAGAGGACCTCCTTCTGTTCGAAGACCCCACGGAGGTCGACCGACCCCTGCCCGATGCGGCAGTCGAACTCCACGTGGCGGTCGATGTCGACGTGCGCGCAGACCGACTGGACGTACTTGCGGGCCGCCTCGATCGACGTGTCCCGGATCGGCAGCTTCTCGCCGTTGACCTCGCTGGTCGCGCGGCCGACGAGCAGCATGTAGATCGGCTTCGTGACCTTGCCGCCCCCGAACTCGGGCTCCGACGCTCCGCCGACGACCTGGGTCTCGTCGGTGTTGTGGTGCAGGATGTGACCGAACTCGTCGAGGTACAGGCGGCTCAGGGCCTGGCTGACCGACTCGGAGACCCCGTCGGCGATCGAGTCCGGGTGACCGAGCCCCTTCCGCTCGACCATTTCGACCGCTTGGTCTTCGATATGGACGGTCCGGAGCGGCTCCACCTGGAAGTTGCGGGGCATCGAGGTCACTCGGTCGGCGGAGCCGGGGGTGGGTTTAACGGTTGCCCCGGTCCGAAACGCCCTCGAACGATGGGACGCCGCTCGCGTTGCGTCCGGTGCAGAACGGTTTCCTCAGGTAGGGGCCGGAACGGACGTACCCGTGGGCGCGGTAGTACTCCCGGGTACCCACGGCGCTCGTCACGTACACTCCGGAGTACCCGGCCGCGCGCGCTTCGGCTTCGGCTCCTTCGAGCAAGGCGCGGCCGAACCCTCGGTGTTGAAAATCGGTCGCTCGACCCGCGGGTCGCCCCACGGCGACCTCGCTCCCGACGACCTTGAGTTCCCGGATCACAGGCTCATCGAGCCCTCCGTCAGTCGTGCCCGACGGATAGCGCAGACGCAGGAACCCGGCGACCGTGTCCGTGGCCGGGTCTTCCCAGGAAAAGAACACCTCGCGGCCCCCGCCCGCTCGGTACTCCGTGCGGCCCCAGCGGAACGCCTCGGGCGGCGGAGTCGCTCGACGGCCGGCCTCCCGGCAGCGCAGGCATCGACACGCCGCGCCCTCGGCCCGAAGTCGTGCGATCGCCATCTGCCGCACGTTGCTCGCCCGGACCCCGGCCGCGACGAGCCGGGACGGGATGTCCCGCTGGATCCGCTGGATACGCACCCACGGCGGGACCCGCCGCTTCATCGCCGCGAGGAGTTCGACCGCCGTTTCGGTGTCGTACGGGCAGTAGCGACCCGCGCGCCAATCGTCGAACAGCGGAGTCCCCGGGAGCACCAGCGTCGGGTAGATCTTGAGCATGTCCGGACGAAACTCGGGTTCGTCCCACAATCGACGGAAGTCCCCGAGGTCGGACGCCGGGTCCATCCCGGGAAGGCCGAGCATCAGGTGGTAGCAGACCTTCAGGCCCCGGTCACGGGCCTCCTGCGTGGCTCGGACGACGTCCCGGCCGTCGTGCGCCCGGCCGACCGCGCGGAGGACGTCGTCGTGCAGGCACTCCACGCCGATCTCGACCCGGGTGACCCCGGCGTCCAAGAGGAACGGCAGCACCCGGGCGTCGCACCAGTCCGGCCGTGTCTCGACCGTCAGACCGACCATCCGGTGCCTCGCCGTCTCGTTCCGGCGGATCGCCTCGTCCAGCGAGGCGCTGGTGCTCCCGTTCAGTCCGTCGTAGATCCCGCGGAGGGTCTCCGACTGGTAGGCCCGGGGTCGGGAGGGGAACGTCCCCCCCATGACGATCACTTCGACCTTCGAGGTCGGATGGCCGATCGCTTCCAGGGTCTCGACCCGATGCTGCGTGATCGAGCGCGAGTCCCAGTGGAATTGGGCGCCCCGCAGCGCGGACGGCTCCTCGCCGGTGTAGCTCTGCGGGCTCGCGTTCTCGACTCCCCCCGGACAGTAGGTGCAGCGGCCGTGGGGGCACCGGGCCGGCGCGGTCATCACCGCGACCACCGCCACGCCCGAGAGCGTCCGCGACGGTTTGCGGCGGATCGTTCCGTGCAACCGCCGTTGCTCCTCTTCGGGCAGGCTCCGGACCCAGTCGACGTTCGACAAGAGCCGGCCCGACGCGCCCTGCTTCGCGCGGGCGAGCTTCTCGCGGTGCAGCGCCTCGGGCGTCGGGACGGACGCGTCGACTAGCGATGGATCCACGGCCGGCTCTCCCCGGTGATCAGGTACGGGGCCCGCCGGAGGTCGTCGACGGTCCGGGAGCCGGTAAGGAACATCGCGACCTTCAGTTCGTGCACGAGGATCTCGAGCTCCCGGCGGGTCTCCTCGTACCCGGTCGATGCCGCCCGCAGCACCCCACCGGCCGTGCCGGCGGCGGTCGCACCCAGGGCGATCGCGCGGGCGACATCGAGGCCCGACCGAACGCCCCCGCTCGCGACGACCGGCAGGCCGAGCGGGACCAGCTCGAGGACCGAGACCGGCGAGGGGATCCCCCAGTCCCAGAACGTCTTCCCGACCCGCGCCTCCCGCTCCGCGCCCTGCTCGAGCGCGCGATAGTGCTCCACCGCCGCGAACGAGGTCCCGCCGGTCCCGCTCACGTCGAAGGCACGGACCTTGCGTTCCCGGAGCGACTCGGCGACCTCCCGGGAGATCCCCGCGCCCGTCTCCTTGACGAGGACCGGCACCTGGGCGGCCAGCTTTCCGATCTCGGCGAGGCAGCCGCGGGCGCGCCGGTCCCCCTCGGGCTGCACCATCTCCTGGAGGAAGTTCAGGTGGATCGCGAGGACGTCCGCGTGGATCAGCTCCATCGCCGCCCGCACCTCCTCGATCCCGACGACGTGGTCGCCCGGGCCCTGAGGGATGATCTGCGGCGCGCCGATGTTCGCGAACTTGAGGGGCACCGCGTGCTGGGCGACCGTCGCGTAGCTCTCGGGGTACTGGCCCTTCAAGATCGCGGCCCGCTCGCTGCCGACCCCCATCGCCACGCCGACCTCGGCCGCCGCCCGGGCGAGGTTGTCGTTGATCTTCGCCGCGTCCGGGAAACCGCCCGTCATCCCGGTGATGACGATCGGCGCTCGCAGCCGATGCCCGAGGAGCGTGACCGACGGGTCGATGTCGGCAAAATCCACTTCCGGGAGCGCCTTGTGGATCAGCTGGACGTCGTCCCAGTACCGGTACCGGCCCTCGACCTCGCGCCCGAGGACGACCTTGACGTGCTCCGCCTTGCGATGGCTCAGGTCGAGTCCCGACGTGTCCGCGGACTTACCCGGACCGCGCGCGCGCCCAGCTCCCGTAGACCGTTTCCCCCCGAAGGGCGCGTGAGAGTTCGCCATCTTTGAGTCCGCTAATAAGACCTGCGTCCACGCCGGCGTCGGCGATGCGGAGCATCGCCTCCACCTTGCCTCGGATCCCACCGGTGACGTCGGCGACGCCCGGCGCCGGACGGAGCGATGCGACCGCGGCCGGCGTCAGCTCGCCCACGACCGCGCGTCGGCCGGCGCCCCCGGTCGAGTACACCCCAGGGACGTCGCTGACGAAGATCACGCGCGCGGGGTGCAGCGCCCCGACGAGCGATTCGGCGATCGTATCCGCGCTCAGGATCGACGCCCTCCAGCGCTCGTCGGGCACCACGTCGCCGAACGAAACCGGGACGAGTCCGCGGGAGAGCGTTTCCGCGAACGGCGATGGGTCGAACGCGACCAGTCGGCCCTCGCGATTGCGCGCGTGCGTTGCGATCGGGACCGAGGCCGCCGAGACGCCGGCCGCGACGAGCGCGCGGAGGACGAGCAGATGCAGCCGACGGACCTCGGACGCGACGATGGCGGCGCCTCGGGCGCGGCCGGCGACCGTCTCCTCCGGAAGCGGCGCCCGCGCGAGGCCGAACTTCTTCGCCCCCGGATGACCGAACGAGCCCGCCCCGTGCAGCACGACGCGAGGCACCGCCGGGACGAGCGCCACCTCGCGCGCCAGGCGAGCGAGCACCTTCGGCCGCGCCCGCTCGACCTCGCGCTTGCGCGTGATCACCGACCCGCCGAGCTTGACGATCACCGGAGGCGGCGGTGCGACGGACGAGGTCGACATCCGCGCCGACCCCGCGCCCTACGCGTGGTCCCAGCCGGCGCGCGGGTTCAGGAACATGAGGCAACCGATGAAGACGAGGAACGGGCCCCAGGCGAACTCGAGGTTGAAGGTGTAGAGCCACCACCAGATCACGAAGAGCCCGGCCGCCGAGATGAGCGCGGCCGCCACGACCCAGGGCACGGAGATCGGGCTGACCGCGTGCTCGCCGTGACCGACGGGGACCGACAGATGCTCCGTCATCGGCTCGAGAGAGCCGGCGCCCCTTCAAATGGATTCGGTCGAGTCGTCCCGCCCTTCGAGCCCGACGGACCCGAAAGAACGGCGCGTGACGACGCCGCGACGTCGGATCGGCCGAAAAAAATACAGAAGGTTGATATGGCTCGCCTTCCTCGGACCGCCGCCCGAGGCCCGGGTAGGCGTCGACGGTGCCACCTGCTAGCGAAGACCGGCCGGCGGAAGCGCCGGTTCGGTGGGACCCGAACCAAGCGAACAACGGGGCGGTCACGCCCGTCAGTGACCGCCCACCGGCGGGAGGATCGACGCCCGTGCCGTCGTACGGCACCGCCGCTCCTCCCGCCGGAACGTCGACCGCGGAGTTCCTCGACTCGTTCCTGCAGACGAAGAGCGAGCTGTTCCGCGAGAATCGCGAGGTGCTGCGGGACTCCTACGTCCCCGCCCGTCTTCCGCACCGCGACAACGAGATCCGACAGGTCGCCGAGGTGCTCGCACCGGCGCTGCGGGGGGATGTACCGTCGAACCTCCTGATCTACGGGAAGATCGGCACGGGAAAGACGGCCGTCGTGACGCAGGTCCGTCAGGACCTCCAGCGACGAGCCGAAGCGTCGGGCAAGGTGACGTTCATCTCGGTCAACTGCGGCAACATCGACACGGCCTACAGCCTCCTCCAGAATGTCGGCAACACGTTCGCGAAGACCGACGCGGACCGGATCCCGACGGGCTGGTCGCTCGACCGCGTCCAGGCGGCGATGCGCCGGCTCATGGACTCGAAGGGCGGAACGATCGTGCTGGTCCTCGACGAGATCGACCGGCTCGTGGCGCGCAGCGGCGATAACGTGCTCTACACGCTGAGCCAGCTGAACACGGAGCTCGAGACGGCGAGGCTCGTCCTGCTCGGGATCTCGAACGACCTCAAGTTCACGAACCACCTCGATGCCCGGGTCCGCAGCCGCCTGAACGAGGAGAAGATTCTCTTCGACCCGTACAAGGCGCCCCAGCTGCAGGACATCCTCCAGGACCGGGCCCGGGTGGCGTTCCGCGACGGCGTCGTCGACCCGGGCGTCATCGAGTTGTGCGCGGCGTACGCGCAGCTCGAGAGCGGCGACGCCCGCCGGGCGCTCGCGCTCCTCCGGCTCGCCGCCGAGATGGCCGAACGGGACCACGCGAAGCGGATCACCCGCGACCACGTGGTGAAAGCCAAGAACCGTCTCGAGAAGGACATCATCATCGAGTGCTGTCGCTCGCTCCCTCCGCACTGCAAGGTGCTCCTCTACGCGATCCTGCAGTCGTACGAGCGCCGCCGGACCGGCGTGCTGACCGGCGAGGTCTACGACAACTACAAACGCCTCGCCGA
>JASHUL010000236.1 GCA_030039995.1 Thermoplasmata archaeon | reverse complement strand
ACCACCGGCAGCTCGGGGTGGTCGACCGGCGGGGGACGTCCTCGGCGTGGACGGGGAAGAAGTGCCTCTCCCACGCCCTGCACGCCACCGGTCACGGATTCTCCTGTCAGGGGAACCTACTCGCGGCGGACGAGGTCGTGCCAGCGATGGCGAAGGCGTTCGAGTCCGCGCGGGGGAGCCTCGCGTCCCGGATGATGAAGGCGCTCGACGCCGGGGCGGCCCAGGGCGGCGATCGACGCGGCATGGAGTCGGCCGCGATTCTTGTCTCCCACCGAGAGCGGTGGTTTCCGGAGCACTATCCGAGCTTCTGGGTCAACCTGCGCGTCGACCGAAGCCGGCGGCCGGTCCGCGACCTCGGACGCCTCGTGAAGATCGACGAGGCCGAGACTCGGAAGTTCCTCGCCGCGCGGGCGCGAGACGCTCGGCGACGCCGGGGCCGGTCGAAGTAACGAACGCGCGAACTCCCGCGCGGGCCTGTCGAGGGACCGCGCCTCAGCGCAGCTCGCGCTCGATCTCGCGGAGTTCGGCCTCGACGTCCTGCTCGGTCGCCTTGGCTCGGACCTCCACGTTCTCGACGAACTCGCGCCACACCCGCGAGAGGAGCGGCCCGACCGCGAAGATGACGGCCGAGAGCGTCGACCCGACGGAGACGAACGCCATGACCGAGGCGAAGATCTTCCCCGCGTTGGTGACGAGGGTGAACGGGGGCCCTTGTCCGGTCGCGAGCATGCTCTCGAAGTAGAACGCATTGATCCAGCCCTGGCCCTCGATCAGGTGGAAGCCGACGGTCCCGATCACCTCCGCCGCGAGCACCGCGGCGATCGCGATCAGGGCCCGTCGCGTCCGGTTCCTACCGGCCCGGCGGGGCTCGGCCCCGCCCTTGCGCGCCGTCGGCGCTCGGTGGGGTAGCCCGGACGGGGCGTCCTCGTCGGCGCGGGCGCCCTCGACGACGTTCACGCCGGGGAAGCTCCGGCTCGGGGGGAATGAAGGTTGCTGCCCACGCGCACCGGCCTCGGAGGTCGAGCCCGCAGGGCGGGTCGCTCACTCGTTCCGAGGAGCCCGCGAGCCCCAGACGAAGAACGCCACGAGGGCGGCCACGATCCCGAGGGTGGTTCCCAGGTCGCCCGCGGAGAGCGCGGAGTTCCCGGCATAGTACGACATCTCCCAGACCGCGCCGATCGCGGCAGCCGCCGCCACGACCCCGAACGCCGCGAACGGGCCGACGCCGCCCTCGGCCGGCACCGGGGTGGGGGTCACGGGCCGGTCGCCCACAGCACCCCCCAGAGGCCCATGACCCAGCCGGTCTGGATCCCCGTGTCGCTCCCCGAGTCGTGGCCCGGATTGTACGAATAGTCGACCGGCTGCACCAGCCCGTAGAGGTACACGCCCGGCACGAGGTCGGCGGTGAGGTTCACCACCCGACCGATAAAGAGCGGCGCGGTCACCACCGGTGTGACGCCGGCCGACCCCCCCAGGCGATAGATGCCCGTCGTGAACGGCAGCGTGTAGTTGTGGGCGACGACGTACTGCTGTTGCTGGTCCGGGTCGGTCGACGTGACGTTGACCAGATAGTTGTCGAGCCCGATGCTGGACAGCGGGACCGTCCAGGCCAGGGTGCGGTTGCTGCCCGTCGCGCCGACGGTCGTCTCGACGGTCGGCCCCGGCACGGAGTTGTTGAACAGACCCTCCGCGTCCCCGACGAGGGGTCCGACTCCGAGCGACTCCACCGGCGGGTTGTACAGGTCCCCGAGTCCGCCCACCGCCTCGAACGCCTCCAGCGAAGCTCCCGTGTCGTTGGCCGGAGGGAGCACCACCAGGGCGGCGACGTCCTGTCCGAACCACGGGCCGTCATACTCCCCGTCCGGCGCCCCGTAGACGCCGGGCTGGCTCGGTGCCTGGAACTCGGCGTACGAGGTCGACCCCGGGACCACCTGGACGTCGACGACCCCGCTGCTGCGGAACGGGAGCAGGAACGCCTGCGTCGCGCCGGACGCCGTGAGGTTCAGCTGGACCCACGCCCCCGCGTAGACGACGACCACGTTGTCGAAGTCTCCCGTGATCGCGCCGCTCTCGTTCGCGGCCCAGTAGTACTGGACCGCGGACATCGCGACGTACTCGGAAGCGGGGGGGTCGCCGCTCACGCCGTTGATCGCGTTGCCCACGCCGAACGCCCCGGGCGTTGCCGCCGCGAGGACGAGGGCGAGCAGGATCGCCACCGAGGCGACCCAGGCCTTCTCCGCCCGCTCGCGCCGGACCCGAGGGACTTGCCGGACGAACGGAAGGTCATCGATCGGGACCCGGCCCGAACGGGGTGCGGTCGACTGGGCGGCCCGGCGGACCGCCTCGTCGAACGAGAGGCCGGCCGCGCTGAACAGTTCGCCTCGGAAGACCGTAAGGAACCCGTTGGCGACGAGGAACAGCTGTCCGACGAGCACGACGACGATGCCGCCGAACAGGACGATCTGGTAGAGAGTGACCGCCGGTACGATCGGCAGGACGTACTCCCGACGAAGCACCCCCAGGCTCCCCAGCTCGTCGAAGGCGAGCACGACGATCGTTCCGCCGACCAGGGTGAACAGGAAGTGGACCCGGGCGAGGGCGGCCGAGAACCATTGGCGTCCGGTGAGGATCGGGAAGAACGCGTAGAGCAGCGCGTACGCGCCCGCCACGATCGCGAGGATCGTGATCGTGTGAAAGTGAGCCAGGACGAACAGACTGTTATGCACGTCGACGTCGAACGGGATCGTCGCGAGCTCCGGCCCCGTCAGCCCCCCGAAGATCGCGCCCGCGAACGAGAGGAGCGCGAACAGCGCGACGGCGTTCCACTCCCACTGGCTTCGCGGGACCCCCTTCACGGTCATCCAGACGGAGAAGAACGTGATCGCGGACGGGATCACGATCGCGAAGGAGAACGCCATCGTGAGCCACGTCGACCACGCCGGGATCGGCGCGAGGTAGAGGTGATGGAGTCCGAGCAAAGGGGTGAGGACGACGAACCCGATGGCGGACGCCACCGCGAATCGGTAGCTGTAGATCGGGCGGCGGGCGAGGATCGGGATCAATAGGTAGAGCTCGACGATCGGGATGAGAAACAGGACGTAGACGATCGAGTGTCCGAACATCCAGAAGATGACCTGGTTGACGATCGGACTGATTGCCCAGCCGGCGTACGCCGTGCCGATGTCCCAGACGGTCGAGACGACGAGCGGCCCGTAGGTCAGCGGCATCAACACGAGCGTGCCGACGACGAACCACATGAACACCGGAAACTGCCGGCCCACCGACTGCGGGTGCGCCCGGTACCAGTCGATGAGATGGACGACGACCCAGACCGTCCACAACAGGACGGCCGCGCAGAGCGCGAGCCACCCGAGGAACCATAGCGGGCTCACGACGTAGGCGCTCTGGCCGTCGACCCCGAGGGGCGACAGGAAGTACCATCCGACCGCCGGGAAGTAGTTGTCGTTGAACGGGAACAGGTAGACGGGTCCTTCGAGCAGGAGCATCGAACCGTTCAGGAGGATCGCGACCGCGTACAGGCTCCACTTGTGCCGCGGCGTCACGCCGAGCGCGTTGACGACCAAGAGGCCGAGCACGGCGATCTCGATCTGCTGCGCGAAGCCGAACAGCTCGCGGATCCCGTGCAGGGTGACGGACGAGTAGATCTCGACGTTGGAGAGGTGGAGGGTCGACTGGGTCGCGAAGGCGACGACCTGGGACTGGAACCCGAACGCGTCGAAACCGCCGACCGCGCCCCAGAAGAGGCCGGCGATCAGCATCAGCATCGTGATGCGGGTCATCCAGTCGCGCTGCAGCAGAAACACCCGGTCGAACAGCCGGAGCTTGGCGAGCCGCTGGCGGATCGCGTCCTCGGTCGCGTCGAGGAATTGGATCAGGGCGGGCGGCCGCTCGAAGACCGGGACGCTCTGTTCTTCCGCGCCCGTCTGCGACGGACGGAGTTCCGCTCCCGACACGGCCGTCTGCCGTGCAGCCCCTCCGCTCGACCGGAGTGGTCGCTTATCTCACCCGCGAACGAACCCGTCGCTTCGGGGCTCCCCGGCGGGTCGAGTCTCCCGACCCCGCTCGGACACTTCTAATCCCGGCCCGGTCTGCCGAGCCTCGTGTCGGCGACGTTGCCCCCGTTCGAGCGGTTCGCGCAGTTCCGAAGGTACATGGGTTTGGCGATCCATCCCGGCGGGGACCTTCTCTACACGACCGACCTCACCGGCCAGTTCAACCTGTGGCGCCAGCCGATCGACGGCCGCGGAGTCCCCGGATATCCCCGACAGCTGACCGCGCTGACGGACCAACCCGTGCGGGACATGTTCCTGCCGTCCGACGGCCGCTCGGTCTTCTACACCGCCGACCGGGACGGCGACGAGAACCACCAGATCTACCGGCTCTGGTTCGACCGGGGGGTCACCGAGACCATCACGGACGCCCCGAAGTCCCAGCACTTCCTCGGCGGACGAGGTTCCCTCCTCGGCAACGGCGAGCTGGTCTACGCGGACAACGAACGCAAGGTCGACGAGTTCGATGTTGTTGTCAAGAACCTCCGCACCGGCGCCGCCGCGCGACCGTTCCCGACGGGACGCCGCTGGCTGGCCGCTCGGTTCGACCCGAGCGGGCGACGGATCTTCGCGGTCGACTTCCGCACGAGCTCGGACGTTCGATTGTTCGTCCTCGACCGAAAACGCGGGTCGCTCGACGAGGTGCTCCCGCACGACGACGACGCGATCGTCGCACCGGTCGACTGGAGCGCCGACGGCCGAGGTCTCCTCGTGCTCACCGATATCGGCTCGGAGTTCAAGCAGCTGGTCCTGTGGGACCTCGCGTCCCGCGAGCGCCACGTCCTCGCGGCCCCGGACGCCGACATCGAGGAAGCCGCGCATGCGCGAGCGACGCGCACGGTCGCCTACGCGGTGAACGAGGGAGGATACTCCACGGTCTACGCGGGCCGGGTCGGCACGAAGTACCGGAAACTGCGCACCCCGCACGGCTCGATACCGATCGCTCTCTGGTCGAGCTACTTCGACATCGCACCGAACGGGAAGTCTCTCGCCGCCTTGTGGGGTACGGGTACGGCCCCGCCGGAGATCCTCTGGATCCCCCTCGGAAGCGGCGCCGCTCGGGCGGTCACCGACGGAATGGTGGGGGGCGTACCCGGCGGTCCGGTCTCTCCCCCGCAGCTCGTGAAGGTCCCGGGCCCGGGCGGGCGTGCGATCCCGGCGTGGTACCTGCGGCCGAAAGCCGGAGGTAGCGATCGCCGGCCGGCGGTCCTCTCCGTCCACGGAGGCCCCCACAGTCAGGAACGGCCGGGCTGGCCGTACTCCGGGCTCTACGCATTCCTGAACTCTCGTGGGATCGCCGTGCTCGCTCCGAACATCCGCGGCTCGACGGGCTACGGAAAGTCCTACCAGCGGGAGATCGACCGGGACTGGGGTGGGGGCCCGTTGGACGACCTGCGCGCCTGCGCCGAGTGGCTGAAGCAGCGTCCCGAGATCGACTCGGCGCGGCTCGCGGTGTTCGGCGGCAGCTTTGGGGGCTTCGCGACGCTGACGTGCCTCACACGATTGCCCGAGTACTGGAAGGTCGGAGTCGACATCTTCGGTCCGTCCAACCTGGTGACGTTCCTCCGGACGATCCCTCCGTCGTGGAAGAAGGGCATGACGGCGATGCTCGGTGACCCCGACGCCGACGCCGCTCGACTGACCGCCCACTCCCCGATCACGTACCTTGACGCGCTCCGCGCGGACCTCCTCGTCATCCAGGGCGGCAAGGACCCCCGTGTCGCCCAGGCCGAGTCGGACCAGCTGGTCGAGCGGCTCCGCGCCGCCGGCCGCCAGGTCGAGTACACGGTCTTTCCCGACGAGGGCCACGGTTTCTCGCGCCAAACGAACAACGTGAAGGCCATGGGCCAAAGCGCGAGGTTCCTCGTCGATCACCTGACGCCGAGGAGTTAGACGGAGCGTGCCTCGATGCCCGCACAGGACGTGAAGATCCGCACCCCCCACCGCGAGATCGACTGCCTCCTCGCGATGCCCGACGCGGACGGGCGGAAACATCCCGCGGTGGTCGTGATCCACGAGATATTCGGGCCGGACGCCCATATCCGGGACGTCGCTCAGCGCTTCGCCTCCGAAGGCTACGTCGCGGCGGCTCCGAACCTGTTCACCGGGGAACTCCAGCGCCTGCTGACCCCCCAGAACATCGGGCTCGCGATGCAGTCGTTCGCGCAGGCGCCTCCCGACCTGCGGCGCAATCCGGCGAAGCTCGCGGAGTTCGCGGCAACGCAACCCCCCGAGCGGCGGCCGATCCTCGAGGCGTTCGGCAAGGTCTCGAGCCCGGCGGTGCAGGCCGATTTCGCGCAAGATCTCCTCGCCGTCGCTCGGTACCTTCGCGGTCTCCCGGAGGTCGACGGGCGTCGGGTCGGTTCGGTCGGTTTCTGCTTCGGGGGCGCGATGTCGGCCCGCCTCGCCACCGTCGACCCCGACCTCCGGGCCGCGGTCATCTTCTATGGGCAGAATCCACCGCTCGAGGACGTGCCGAAGATCCGCGCGGACGTGCTCGGCCTCTACGGGGCCGAGGACCCCGGCATCACGACCACGGTGCCCCAGTTCGCCGAGGCGATGAAGGCGGCCGGTCGGTCGTTCGACTACCACGTATATCCGGGCGCGAAGCACGCGTTCTTCAACGACACCCGGCCCTCGAACTATCACGCGGACAGCGCCCGGGACGCCTGGCCTCGGGTGCTCGCGTTTTTCGGAGCGCGGCTGAAGTCGTGAGCGGAGTCGACCGCGGGCCTTCCGACTTTGGACCACCGGGTTCCGAGCTTGCACCAAAAAGGGGGTCAGCGACCCCGCGACTCCGGAAGTTCGAGGAATCGCCATGGAGAGCCCGACTACGAAGAACCTGTTCCCGACCGTCTACGGCCTCGCGTTCCTGCTCGCGGCCGTACTGTCGGTCGTGATGCTCGCGACCGACAAGAACCTGCGGACCGACTTTGGCGCCTTGTCGAGCGGCTACTACGCGCACTGGTACGCCGTGCTCGGGATGGCCGTCGTCGACCTGATCGGTGCCGGTCTCCTGATCGCGTTCCGTTCGCGGACGTTGGTGAAGGTCGGCGTGGTCGGATCCGGCCTCTTCGCGGTCGCGTTGGTGGCCGTCATCTTCACCTACGCCCAGGTCGGGTTCGCGAGCGCCTCCGACTTCGCGAACTATCTGTTCGGTGTCAACTACTACGGCGGGTACCTCCGGTACCTCTACGATGCCCTGCTCGCGACGTACCTCGGCACGTTCGTCCTCGGCATCGCCGGGCTCGCGCTGACCCGGACGACGAACTCCTCCGCCCCCGCGGCCGAGCCGCAGCGGAGCCCATCCAGCTGAAGGGGAAGAGTCACAGCGTCCGGGCCAGGGCGATCACGACCAGGACGGCCCCGATCGCGACCAGGATGAACCCCGGCCAGAGGAGGACGTAGTCGAGCACCCCGCCGGCGCACCCGGCGGCGCCGCACCCTGCGCCGGCCCCGAGTCCGTTCACGATCGCATCCGTGCCGAGCAGGAAGAGACCGACGATCAGCGCGCAGATGCCCAGGACCAGTTGGATCCACCGGGCGTCGCGGTAGGGCGACTCGACCGGGTCGACCTGGAGCCGAGGGAAGACGTAGGTGCCGAGGGTCGGAACGGGGGCCGACTCGGGGATGCGACCCCCGCACTTCTCACAGAACCGGCTCGTCCGCGGGATGAGAGAGCCGCAGACCGGGCACGGTCGGGTCGCCATCGAGGGGGAACCGGCGCCCCCGGCTCTTCTACTCGCGCCTCGAGGTCCCTCCGTCTCGGGAGCGTTTATGCCGCGGTGGAGCGTCCGCCGACCGTGGCGGTCGGGTCGCGGCGCATGGGACGAGTTGCGTTCGGCCGAGCCCTACCCGTCCGCCGGCGCCGAGGTCGAGGGCGATGACTCGCCCGCAATCCGGGATCTTCGCGGTCGGCACGCCGTCGCACACCTACCTGGAGTTCGACCTGAGGCCGGGGGCCGACGCCGCGGCGCTCGTGACGTCGATCGCGGGCCTGCGGGACCCGGGGTCGACGGTCGCGGGGATCGACATCGTCTCCGGGTTTCGACCGGAGTTGTGGCGCCGGCTCCGCCCCGACGGGATTCCGCCGGGGGTCGTCGGGTTCAACGAGCCGATCGAAGGGATCGAGGGATTCACGATGCCCGCGACCCAGCACGACGCGGTCGTCTGGCTCGCCGGGGCCTCCTACGACGTCGTGTTCGACGCGGCGCATCGCGTGATCGCGACGGTCGCCGCTCTCGCGACGCTCGCGGACGAGACCGCGGGATGGTCGTACCGCGCCGACCGCGACCTCACCGGTTTCATCGACGGTTCCGAGAATCCCGGCTGGCTCGATGCGGCGGACGCTGCACTGGTCGCGGACGGATCGCCGGGTGCGGGCGGCAGTGTGCTGTTGCTCCAGAAGTGGACGCACGACGTCGACCGTTGGGAGTCGCTCTCCGTCACCTCCCAGGAAAAGGTGATGGGCCGGACCAAGCCCGACAGCGTCGAGCTCGACCCGCGCCCGTCCGATTCGCATGTCGCGAGGACGGACCAGGACGACTTCGGCGACGTCTTCCGGCGGAACATGCCGTTCGGAACGGTCTCCCGGCATGGGACGATGTTCGTCGGTTTCAGCCCGGAACAGCGTCGCCTGGCCCGCATGCTCGACAGCATGGCGGGACGGGTGAACGGTCAGCGCGACGCGCTGACGCGGTTCACCACCCCCGTTACGGGGGCGTACTACTTCGTCCCCTCGGTCGACGCCCTGCGGGAATTCGTGCCCGCACCGTAGCATGGAGAACCCCCGGCGCCCGCGGCGCGGTGGCTCCGTCCTCGGTCGCGTCCGCGCGGTGATCGCGAAGATACCGCGCGGACGAGTGATGACGTACGGCGACGTCGCCACGGCGGCCGGGTATCCCCGAGCCGCACGGCTTACGGTCTGGGCGCTCCGTTCCTCCGACGGTCTGCCGTGGCATCGGGTCGTCGCCGCCGGCGGCCGGATCGCGCTGTCGGGAGAGGACGGGCGCGAGCAGCGCCTGCGCCTCGAGATGGAAGGAGTCGAGTTTCGCAACGGCCGGGTGCGAATGGACCGTCACCGTGGGGCGCCGCGCGCGTCGGCACTTCGTCCGGACCGGTGGACTCGCTCCACGAGGTCATTCCACCGGGGCCGGCCGAGGGTGGTCGGCACCCGGAGCTCTCGCAACATCGCGAGGAAACGGGGGTCGTCGCGCAGCGGGTCGAACGAAGCCTCCTGATACCGCGCCCACAGACCGCGGTCTCCGTTCTTCAGCTCCTCCTCCAGGAGGCTCAGCGCCTCTTCTCGCGCACCGAGGAGCGAGTAGAACTGTGCGGCTCCTCCGGGGTTGTAGTAGGCGCCGAGGCGATGGGCCCGCCAGTCGTCGAGGAGAGCCTGGGCCTCCTCCGGTTCTCCGAGCAGCGCGAGGACGACGGAGCGGACGATCCGCGGGCCGAAGGCGGACGTGCCGCGGAACGGTTCGACGAGTTGTCGAGCTTCGTCGTCCCGGCCCGTCAGAGCGTACAACCAGGAGAGCATCCACGGCACCTGCTCGGGGCTCCCCGCGACCGCGGCCAGCCGCTCGCACAGCGCGATCGCCGTGGGGTAGTCGCCGGACCGCTCGTACGTCGCCGCCTGCTGCAGCCGGGGGTAGAACCAGAGTGGGTCGAGCTCCACGGCGGTCGCGTTCTCCGTCTTGGCCTCGGGAAATCGCTGCAGTATCCCGAGAAGAAAGCCGTACCATAGATGGGCACTCGCGTTGCTCGGAGCCAGCGCGATCGCCTGGCGAAACTCGGCCTCCGCGGTCGTCCAATCGAGGTCGGCCTGCATCGCGACGTTGCCCATCGCGACGTGGGCGTCCGACAACCGGGGGTTCAGGGTGAGCGCTTTCGCGGCGAGTTCGCGTGCGCGCGGCAGCACCTCACGCCCCGGGCGGGTCATTCCGCTCACGAGGACGAGGTGGGATGCGAGCGCGGAGTAGGCGGCGGCGAACTGCGGGTCCTCGCGGATCGCCGACAGGAAGTACCCCTCCGCCGTACGGTCCGAATCGAGATTCTGGTCGGCGGTCGTCCGCTGGAAGGCTTGGATCCCGCGAAGATAGAACTCGTACGCGGGAAGACTCGAGGTGGGCCGCTCCCGCAGGCTGGCGCGCTCCGAGTTGAGCAGTTCGACCTGCATCGCGCCGGCGGTCCGCTCGGCGACCTCTGCCTGGATCGCGAAGACGTCGTCCATCTTCCGGTCGAAGGTTTCGCTCCAGCGGTGTTCGTCCGTCGGCACGTCGATCAGCTGGACCGAGATCCGGAGTCGATCTCCGAACTTTCGAACGCTCCCCTCCAAGATCGAGGTCACCCCCAGCTCCGACCCGATCTGCGCGACCGGTTTCGGGGTCGACTTGTACTGGCTCACCGAGGTGCGAGAGATCACCCTCAACCCGCGCACCTGGGAGACGGTCGCGATCAGCTCCTCCGTCAGACCGTCGGCGAAGTATTCATCGTTCGGGTCGGGGCTGATGTTGCTCAGCGGAAGGATCGCGAGGCGCGGTACGGCGACCGCCTCGGTCTCGCCGTCGCGTCGTCGCCACGGCAGGACGACCCGGTAGACCTCGACCGGAGCCTCGATCCCCTTGAGCCGCTTCGGCCCCATCCGTTCGAGACGGTAGGCGACCTTGTTGCGGACCTGGTCGGCCACCTGTGAGGAGAGCGCGATCCCGCCCGCCTCGGCGAGCGGCTCGATCCTCGACGCGAGGTTCACGGCGTCGCCGAAGATGTCCCCGTCGCGTTCCTGGACATCCCCCAAGTGGATCCCGACCCGCACGCGCATCGGCTCCCCCCCGGCGCGGGCGTTCTGTTCGTTCACCGATCGTTGCAGTTCGACGCCGGCCTCGACCGCGTCGAGTGCGTCCGGGAATTCGACCAGATATCCGTCGCCGGTTGACTTCACTTTCCGTCCGCGCCGGGCCCGGAGCACCGGTTCGATCAACCGCTCCTGTTCTTCGAGCGCACGAAGGGAACCGGCCTCGTCCCGCTGGGTCCGCGAGGTGAACCCCTCGAGGTCGGTGAACATGATCGCCGCAAGCCGGCGGTTGGCAGCCACGGACGCGGGAGGGGGCCGGATAGATTAAGCACCCCCGGCGCCTCCGGTCCGCGATCGGACGGCGCGGAGGACGGACCGCCCTCGACCCGAGCCCGGGCGGCTCACTCGACGGAGATCTCCGTGGCTTGCCGGGCGATCAGGTGCCACTCCCCCTCGTCGAGCGAGTAGACGTTCGTGTACCGCCGCCGGACCTTCTTG
Source organism: Thermoplasmata archaeon (assembly GCA_030039995.1). Lineage (GTDB taxonomy): Archaea > Thermoplasmatota > Thermoplasmata > Lutacidiplasmatales > UBA184 > Lutacidiplasma. The sequence goes on along the minus strand of JASHUL010000236.1, from coordinate 4,927 downwards.
CCGGCGTTCGGGGTATCTCCTTTCGTCACGACGACCTCGTACCCCATCGTGACGGCGCAATCGCGTCGGACGACGGTCGCCTCTCGGTGCCGTTCGAACGATGAGTACTGGAGTCCGGTCTTCGTACGGAGGCGCTCGCGGAGGTCGGCCTTGGCGAGCACCTGGTGCGTGGGGGCGTTGACGATCAGGTCGTCGGCCCAGAATCGGGCCGGGTCCGGGGGACCGCCCCGCGCGACGGCCTTCCCTTCCGCATCATCGACCACCGCCACCGCCCGTCGGATCTGCGCCTGTTCCTCGATGCTGAGCCCCATGGACGGACCCACCGGACGTCGATTTCCTTCCCGATATACTCCCGCCCTCCACTGGAATTTTCGTGGGGCCCATCGAAGGCGTTAACACTCGACCGGCCGGTGCCCGTGCATGGCGCAGTTGATCACGGGGCTGAACGCCGTGACCGTGCACGTTCGGGACGTCTCGAAGGCCCGACTGTTCTATCGTGAGGTCCTGGGGCTCAAGGAAAAGAGCTACGACGAAAAGTCCAACCGGGCGGTCTTCGAGCTTCCCGACAGCTCGACGATCCTCAGCATGCACGTCCAGGCTCCGGGGGAGGAGGGGCGGGAGCCCGGCACCGTGACCGGGGTGGTCCTCCGGAGCTCGGACCCGGTGGCGGCCTGCGCCGAGATCAAACGGCGCGGCGGCACGATCACGATGGAGCCCCGCAAGATCGAACTTCCGACCGGGTCGTTCCATCGTGCCGCGTTCGCCGACCCCGACGGGAACGAGTTCCTCCTCTCCGACCGCAAAGACTGAACGGCGGCCGTCCGACGCATGCCGCCCGCGGAGACACCGTGCGAGCTGAGCGGGTACCGCGCCACGCCGGACCTCGCCGAGACCCGGCGATTTCTGGAAGGTCTCGCGGGCGCCCGACCGGACGTCCTACGGCTCGAGCGTTTCGGGACCTCCGGGGAGGGCCGCGAGCTCACGGCCGCGGTCGCCTCGAAGGACGGGCTCTTTGAGCCCGAGGCCGCCCGGGCGGCGGGCCGGGTCGTCCTGCTGGTGCAGAACTGTATCCACGCCGGTGAACCGGACGGCAAGGACGCGAGCCTCGCGCTGCTCCGGGACCTCGTCGAGAACCCTTCGCTGGCGGGGCTGCTCGACCGGGTCGTGCTCGTCGTCATCCCGGTCTACAACGTCGACGGTCACGAGCGTCGATCCGAGTTCACTCGCTTCAACCAGAACGGCCCCGTGCCGACGGGCTGGCGCGCGAACGGAACCAACCTCAATCTCAACCGGGACTACCTGAAGGCCGACGCCCCCGAGACCCGCGCCCTCTTCCGGCTGCTCCGACGATGGGAGCCGGATTTCTTCGTCGACGACCACGTCACCGACGGCGCCGACTTCCAGTACGACATCACCTTCGCGCTGGACACCACCCCTGACGTGTTCCCGGGCACCTCGGACTGGCTCCGAGACGTGGTCGCGCCGGAGCTCGTGCGCGGTGCGCGGGAGGCCGGTCACCTCGCGTTCCCTGGGCCGGTCTTTCTGATCGACGAGACGGACCCGTCGCGGGGCCTCGCCTTCAACGAGGACCCGCCCCACTTCTCGACGGGCTACATGATCCTCGAGAATCGGCCGTCCCTCCTCGTCGAGATGCACATGCTGAAGGACTATCGTACTCGTGTCACCGGCAACTACGCGGTCCTGGCGACCCTCCTGGGTCTCCTCGGACGAGACGCGGACCGGCTGCGAGCGCTGAACCGCGACGCGGATCGGGCCGCCGAGCGGATCGGAGTCGACGGTCCCAACGGCGGCCCGTTCCCCCTCGTGATCGAGAAGAGCGGTAGTTCGCAATCGGTCCCGTTCCTGGGATACGAGTACGAACGGGAGCGCAGCTCGGTCTCGGGAACGTACACGGTCCGGTACTCGAACACGGCCTCGAACGAGCCGATCCTCGTCGAGACCGGGTCGAGGGTGGCGGTGTCGGTCCGGCCCCCGGTCGCCTACCTCGTCCCCCCCCAGTGGGTTCCCGTGATCGAAGTCCTCGCGGCCCACGGCGTTCGGATCCACCGGACGAGCGCCCCGTGGACCGGTACGGTCGAGCGGTACCGGTGCTCCGGCATGCGCTGGCCCCCCCGACCGTTCGAAGGACGGTTTCCGATCCTCCGTGGCGGGAACGTCGAGAACGCCTTCGGTTCCTTCGGCACGTGCGCGCTGTCGTCCGAGTCAATGACGTTCCCCGCGGGCTCGGCGCTGGTCCTCCTGGGGCAGCGTCTCGCGAAGGTCGCGATCCACTGGCTCGAGCCGGAGGCGCCGGATTCCGCGCTGCGCTGGGGATTCTTCCAATCGATCTTCGAGCAGAAGGAGTCCGGGGAAGGCTACGTGCTCGAGAAGCTGGCGGCCGCGCGCCTCGCGGCCGAACCGTCGCTTCGAGCCGAGTTCGACCAACGCGTGCACGACGACCCCGCGTTCGCCGCGGATCCGGCCGCCCGGTTGGAGTTCTTCTACCAACGCTCCCCGTGGTACGCCGCGCAACGGGTCGGAGAGTATCCGGTCGGGCGACTGCTCTCGCTCGACGGAGTCCCGATCGCGTCGGACTGAGCTCGGACCGAGCGGCCGGAGGGGCGGCCGTTGACGGAAGGTATAACCCGAGGGCGGACGTGCCGCGGCCGTGGCGACCCGACTGGAAGCGGATCTGTTGATCCCCGGATCGGGAGACCCGATCTCGAACGGCTGCGTCGTCTTCGACGGGCCCCGGATCACCTACGCCGGTCCCCGCGAGGGGGCGCCGCCCGCCTCGCCCGCGGACACTGTCGAGAGCGTCCCGGTCGTCCTCCCCGGTTTCTGGGACACCCACACGCACTTCATCGGAATCCGTACCTTCTCGGTCGAGGAGCAGGTCTACACCTCTCCCTGGGTCGGCATCACCCGGGCGGCCCGGGACGCGGAAAAGATCCTCGGGTACGGTTTTACCTCGATCCGCGAGCTGGGCGGTTTCGGAGTCTACCTCGGACGGGCGACCCAGGACGGCTCGATTCCCGGCCCCCACATCTACGGCGCTGGGACCGCGCTCAGCACCACGGGAGGTCACGGCGACACCCACGCCTTTCCGTTGTACTTCGTCCAGCGCGAGGCGGAACGGGTCGGCATGCCCGGCCCGTGCGACGGCCCCGACGCCTGTGTGGCGGCCGTGCGGAAGATCTTGCGCCTCGGCGCCCCGGTGGTCAAGATCTGCGCGACGGGGGGCGTGCTCAGCGACCTCGACCATCCGAAGCACCAGCAGTTCTCGGTCGAAGAGATGCGGGCGATGGTCGAGGAGGCCGCTCGGGCCGAACGCGTGGTGGCGGCGCACTGCCACGGTAAGGCGGGGATCATGGCGGCGCTCGAGGCCGGGGTTCGCACGATCGAACACGGTTCGTACCTCGACGACGAGGCCGCCGACAAGATGCTCGAGAAGGGCGCGCTCCTGGTTCCTACGCGGACGATCCTCACCCAGCTGGTCAGCCACGCCCAGGAGTCGGGCCTCCCCGAGTTCATGCTCGACAAGGCCCGGGCGGTGGTCGACCAGCACAAGGCCGCGCTGCGGATCGCCGTGCGCAAGAAGGTCCCGATCGCCTTCGGGACCGACATCGGTGGCTCCACGCCCGCCGCCCCGGCCTACTGGGGGCTGAATCCCCTCGAGTTCCAGCTCCTGGTCGAGGACGGCGGCATGACACCTCTCGAAGCGATCGAGACCGCGACGGCGAACGGGCCCCGGACCCTGGGACCTCAGGCACCGCGCTCGGGGCAGTTGCGGGCGGGATTTGCGGCCGACGTGATCGTCGTGCGAGAGAACCCCCTTCAACGGATCGCTTCGTTGTCCGACGCGGCGAACGTCGCACGCGTCTGGAAGGACGGCCGACTCGTGGTGTCTCGCCCGCTCGCCGCGTGAGCCGGGAGGAAGCGCCGGGCCCGAGCCGTGCTCGGTCCGAGCCCTTTTGTGGCCCGGCCCGCTCGCCCGGTCGACCTCCGTGCCCACCTACGAGAGCGACGAAGTGTTCCCGTACCCCCGGGAGGCCGTGTGGCGACTGCTGCGCGACCACACGGACGACACGCTGATCTCCCGGATCCATCCCTTGATCCTGCAGCAACGGACCGTCGCACGTACCGAGGGGTCGGCGACCGTGGACCGCACGATCGACGCGCGCGGTCGATCGCTCGCTTCGCAGTGGCGCTACACCTACCGTGCCCCCGACCAGCTTCGCTGGGAGGTCGTCTCGGGAACCGGACCGTACGCCCCCGGAAGTTGGATGGAAAATCGGTACTACGACGCGCCGGGAGGCACGCGAATTCAGTCTCGGGGAGAGCTGAAGATCACCGTGCTGCCGTTCCTTCTGCCCCAACGCCCCTTCCTGCGCCGAGTGCTCGACTCGATCGACGCCGAGGACCAGCGGTACCTGCGGGGCTGAACGCGGGCGCCACGGTCCCGAGCCGTCCCTCCGGTCGGGTCCACGCTCTGCGGCTCGCGTTCGAGGGAACGCGGTCGGCGACCACCACGGGAAGAGCTTCCTTGGGGTTCGGGCCGGGGTGCGTCCCCCGCTCTCCACGGCCCTCCGACCGCGGTCGCTCACGTCGCGGCGTCGACGCGTTTCAGGACGCGAAGGGCCGTGAGGGTGATCCACTTGCTCGGACGGCCGGGGAGTTCCAGCGCGAACGGTCGCTCGCCCCGGACGTCCGCAGAATTCGGGACATCGGGATGGACCTTGTCTAGGACCCAGGTCCCGTCGGGCCGGCGCCGCCGCGTCAGGATCTCCAACGCCGGCCGAAGTCGCCGATCCCCCCCGTAGCCGAGCCGCGTCAGCACGTCGAGTCCGACCAAGACGTCGTAGAAGAAGTGGTTCGGGTAGTGGAAGCGGAACCAGGGCGGGTACCGTTTCCCCTCCTCGAACAG
>JASHUL010000022.1 GCA_030039995.1 Thermoplasmata archaeon | reverse complement strand
AACGTAGATTGCAACCCCGAAGTCCGCCGTCGGGGAAACACTAGGAGTGCTTCCTTCGCCATACGCGAATCGCCGCGAGGTCTTCGCGGTGGGCTTTCGCGAGGGTCCGTAGAAGAAGGCGCTTGGCTTTCGCCGGAGAGTAGACTCTCGAGCGAACGTCGCCGAAGAGGTCCACCCGGGTTCGTTTTCCGGCGGGGCGATGGATCCCGACGAACCGGCTCCCGGCGAAGGTCCCCTTGACTTCCTCCACGCAATAGCAGAACGGGGGAAACACGGTCAGACGGCTCACCGCGGGGGTCCACTTTCCGTCACGAAGGCGTTCGAAGGACAGTGTCGTGGTCAGTCCCACGGTCTTCACGACCTTGAAGTTCCGGACATCCCCGGCATGCGCTCCCCCGTGTTCGGCCGAGTCGAGAAACCTGATCACCCGCTCGAACGGAAGCGGGATCGAATCTCCCGTGTCCTCGAAGTACGTCATCGCGGTCCGCGAACCGGGTTCGACCATTAAGAGCTGCCGACGGCGGCGTGACGTCGACGCGACGACCGACGGGATTCGCTCACCTGAAGTAGCGCTCCGAGTACCTTCCGAGAACGCCGATGTCGTTCGAGGGTCCCGTTTCGATCGAATCGATCCGGAAGGCTCGCGAGCGTCTTGGGTCGCTCGTCCTTCGGACTCCGCTCGTTCCGACCGAAAGCCCTCAGGGGGACGGCCCGCTCTATCTCAAACTCGAGAACCTCCAGCCGACCGGTTCCTTCAAGGTACGGGGCGCCGGTAACTCGATCCTGGCGGCCCGCGAGAGCGGTGCCGTGCGCGGAGTGTACACGACGAGCGCGGGGAACATGGCCCAAGCGCTTGCATGGCACGCCCAACGATTGGGTGTCCCCTGCACCACGATTGTCCCCGAGACCGCCCCGGAGGCGAAACTCGCCGGCATCCGTCGCTTCGGGGCCGAGATCCTTCAGCTGCCGTGGGACGAAGTCTGGAACATCACGCTTCGAGCGGACTACCCTCCCTTCCGAGACCGACTCTACGTCCCCCCGTTCAACCATCCCAACATGATCGCGGGCAACGGCACCATCGGGCTGGAGATCTTCGAAGACCTGCCCGAGGTGGCGACCGTCTACGTGGCCATCGGTGGCGGCGGACTGATCGCCGGGATCGCGTCCGCGCTCCGCGACCTGAAGCCGTCGGTGCGAGTGATCGCCGTCGAGCCCGAGACCGCTACCGCGTTCACGACGTCGCTGCGCGAGGGCAAGGCGAGCGAGGTGACGCGGACCCCGAGTTTTGTGGACGGGTCGGGGTCGTCGAGCGTCTTTCCCCAGATGTGGTCCCGTCTGAACGGTCTCGTCAAAGAGTCTCGCGTGGTGTCGCTCGAGGAAACCGCGTCCTCGATACGCTTCTTGTTTGATCGGCACCGAGTCGTCGCCGAGGGGGCCGCCGGGACCGCGGTCGCGGCAGCGCGACGCGACGGGGGCGCACGGGGGGTGAGTGTCGCGGTAGTCTCGGGCGGGAACATCGACCCCGCCAAACTCTGGACCATTCTCTCCGGTTCCGTACCGTGACACCGGGCCCGCGGCCGTAGCGAGCGATGGCTGAACCGCCCCGGTGCGGCGACCGGCCGCTGTCAGGGGGGCCTCCGAGTCGAGCCACCGGGCCGACCAAACCCTCTTATCCACCCTCCCACGAGTTTGTTTCGATGCCGCGTCTTTGGATGAAAGTCGCTGTGGTGGCGGGTCTCGCCTTCCTACTCGTGCTCTCCGTACCTTTGGTATCGAGCTCGGGCGGGACGACCTACGCGTTTGCCCACGCGGACATCACCCCGGACGCCCTGGGGTCGATCAGCGCGTTCTCGACCGGGATGGCCGCGTCCGTGGCGATCGGTCAGCCCAGTCTCACCGGCACTACCTGGGAGACGGCGAACCAGTCCGCCTTCCAACCGGACCCCGAGGGGTCGGCGATGTCGTCCAACGGAACTCTCTGGACCGTCGATTACACCGCCAATCGGGTCATGGAGTTCCTGCCGCCGTACACCACGGGCGAGCCTGCCTCGATCGTCATCGGGCAGAGCACCTTCAATGGGACCGCGGCCGGCGTCTCGTCCGTGAACCTCACGGGGGCCGGCGCGGTCGCGGTGGACGCCCACGGAAACCTGTGGGTCGCCGACACTGGGGACAACCGCGTGCTCGAGTTTGTCCCGCCCTTCCGGACCGGAATGGCGGCGTCGCTCGTCATCGGCCAGACCACGATGGAGGGGTACGAAGCCGGGACCACCGCGGTGAACTTGTCGTACCCGATCGACGTTTCTTTCGATGCCGCGGGGGACCTGTGGGTGACGGACAGCGGCAACAATCGAGTGCTGGAGTTCCAGCCTCCCTTCTCCACCGGAATGGCCGCATCCGTGGTCGTGGGACAGGCGACCATGACGGGTCTCGATGGAGGCACCTCGTCCACGAATCTCTCGTTCCCGATCGACGCGGAGATGAGCAACAACATCCTCTGGGTGGCGGACGGGTCGAACGACCGGGTCGTCGGCTTCCCCGCACCGGTCTCCGACGGCGAATCCGCGGACTATCTGTTGGGCCAGACCAGCTATACGACCACCACGGCGACCGGCGCGGCGGCCCTGGACTTCCCCACGAGCGTCTCGACCGACGCGTTCGGAAACCTGTGGGTCTCCGATGCCGTACACGACCGTGTCGTGGAGTTTGCCCCTCCGTTCACGATGTTCGAAACCCCGACCGTCGCGATCGGGCAACCGTCCCTCGGCTCGACCGGATCGGGCGACACCGCGACGACCCTCGACTACCCGTTCGGCGCGCTCGTCTCACCCTCCGGCGACCTGTGGGTCACGGATGCGGACAACAGCCGGATTTTGGAATACATCCCCACCGAGTTCCCCGTGCACGCGGTGGCGACCGGCCTCCCGTCCGGTACGTCCTGGACCGCGGAGCTGAACGGCGTCCGTGAGTCCGGAACGGGGGCTCTCGAGTTCTCCGAGACGAACGGCACCTACTCCCTGGCCGTGACTCCGGTCGCCGGCTACCGGGCGGACCCGAGCGTCGACTGGTTCGACGTCAACGGCACCGCCGTCACGCTGACGATCGCCTTCTCCCCGACCGGACCGAACCCGTTCTCCGTCGGCATGGCGGCCACGATCGTGCTCGGTCAGCCCAACTTCACTTCCGACATCCTGTACCCCAGCGCCCGGGCCAACACGCTCGGGACCAGCATGTTCGCCCTCGCCTTCGACGCGAGCGGCGACCTCTGGGTCGCCGACGGCGGCGACAATCGAGTGTTGGAGTACAAGCCGCCGTTCTCGGACGATATGAGCGCGTCGCTCGTCTTGGGCCAGTCGACGTTCGCCGGCACCCAAGCGGGGACCGGTGCGGCGAACCTCTCCTTCCCCGATGGGCTCGCATTTGACCCTGCCGGCGACCTTTTCGTGGCCAACTACAACACCAATCGCGTGGTCGAATTCGTGCCCCCGTTCACGGACGGAATGACGCCGACCGCCGTGGTCGGACAGCCGACGCTCACGGGGTACGTCGCCGGTCACGGGCCCGCGAACCTCTCCGGCCCGTCGGGGATCGCCTACTTCAACGGGTCGCTCTGGGTCGCCGACTACGACAACAACCGCGTGCTCGAGTACCCCGGTCCGATCACGACGGGCGAGAGCGCGTCCCTGGTGCTCGGGCAATCCTCCCTCACGGGGTCCGAGAGCAACACCACCGCGGTCAACGAATCCGAGCCGGACGGGATCGCGTTCGACGCTGCCGGCAACGCGTGGGTCGCGGATTACGACAACAACCGAGTCCTCCGATATGACGCGCCGTTCTCGTCGGG
>JASHUL010000235.1 GCA_030039995.1 Thermoplasmata archaeon | reverse complement strand
ATGAACCCCATGTTCATCGGGATCGGCTCGGCGATGATCGCCGCGAGGTCCCCCTTGTGCTTCTTCGCGATCGCCCGGGTCGCCGCGAGGTCGTTGAACGGAGCGACGAGGGTGTGCGACGTGACGGACGGCAGGATGCCCGGGGACGCGGGGGCGGAGTTCGGCCGGCGCGCGGCCCCGGCGACCTCGAGGCGCGGTTTCACACCGACCAAGAGCCCGTCGTGCGAGCCGTGGTACCCGCCCTCGAACTTCAAGACGTAGTGCTTTTTCGTATAGGCCCGCGCGAACCGGAGCGCGTGCTGCGTCGCCTCCAGGCCGGTGGTGCTGAACCGTACCTTGGCCATCCGGTAGCGCCGGCACAGCCGCTCGGCGAGTTCGGGCGTCCGCTCCCACTCGTAGCCGTAGATGCTGCCGTCGCGGAGCTGCTGCTCGAGCGCTGCGAGCAGTTTCGGGTGGGCGTGGCCGCTCTGGAGCGCGCCGAAGGCCATGTTGAAGTCGAGGTATTCGTTCTCGTCAGCGTCCCAGAGATGGACGCCCGACGCGCGGTGGACGTAGAACGGGTACGGGTCGAGGAACCGGTAGTTGGAGTGCACCCCTAGGGGGCTCCACTCCCGGGCCCGTTGCCACAGCTCCTTTGACCGGGGCGTGCGCCGTTCGTACTCGGCGAACGCCGCCTCCATCCGCGGGTCCAGCTTCCCATCTCCCCACGAGGGCCGGGGGCCGCCCCGGACCGTGGCGGTTCCGAGCCGCTCCTCTTACAAAAACCCTACCGGAGCGGGGCGCGAGCTCATCTTCCGCTCGGCTCCTCGGCCGGCCGCTCCGATGTCCCGGTACGTGGCGCGCTCCCTCCGGCGGCGATCGTTCGGCGGCGACCCGACGGGCTACGACCGCGGCCGCCCACCGTACCCGCCCGCCGTCTACGACCTCCTTCAACGACGGTGCGGGCTCGGACCCCGCTGCGCGACGTTCGAGGTGGGGCCCGGCACCGGGATCGCGACCCGGGAGCTGCTTCGCCGGGGCGCGGAGCCGCTCGTCGCCGTCGAGGCCGATGCCCGCATGGCGAACTTCCTCCGCTCGAGACTCGGACCGGAGCGACGACGGGTCCACCTCGTGGTCGCGCCGTTCGAGTCGGCCGTGCTCCCGGAAGGGGTGTTCGACCTCGGGGTCGCCGCGACGTCGTTCCATTGGACCGGCGAGCGGCGGGGAATCCGGAAGGTCGCCCGCCTCCTGCGGCCGGGCGGCTGGTGGGCGATGTGGTGGAGCCGGCACGGCGACGTCGGGCGGCCCTCCCCGTTCCATCGAGCGATCCAGCCGTTGTACGGCCATCGCGCGTCCCGCCGGAAGGCTCGGCGGACCGGCGGGCGCGGCCCCGGTCCGTGGGACCGACGCTCGAGGATGCTCCGGGAGAGCCGCTGGTTCGATGCGGTCGAGCGCCGGGTGCTCCGGGTCCCGCTCACGCTCACGACCGACCAGGTCGTCGCGCTCTGGTCGAGCTTCTCGGACATCCGTACCCGTCCCGCGACCGAGCGCCGCCGGTTCCTCTCGGGGCTCGCGCGCATCGCCGAGGAGGAGTTCGGGGGGACGGTCCGTTTCGACAACCTCGTGACGGTCTACCTCGCCCGGCGGACCCCTCCGTGACCGTCAAGACCCCCGGGCGCTGAGCGACCGGCGATGGCGGGGGAGGCGGTCCTCGAGAACTACGTCGGAGGCGTCTGGGTCCGCGCCGTCGCCCCGGAGGCGCTCGACGTACCGGACCCGTCGACCGGCGCGCGGATCGCCCGGGTGCCCCGCTCGGGAGCGTCCGACGTCGATGCGGCGGTCGCCGCCGCCCGCGCCGCGTTCCCCGCCTGGCGGGACGTTCCCGTCGCCGAGCGGGCGCGGCGCGTCCTCGCGCTCCGCGAGCTCCTCGAGGCGCACGCGGCCGAGCTGGTCGAGAGCGTCGTGCGGGAGAACGGCAAGACGGCCGACGAGGCCCGCGGGTCGGTCCGCCGCGGCATCGAGGCGGTCGAGTTCGCCGCCTCGGCACCGACGACGATGCAGGGCGCGTTCCTCGAAGACGTGAGCGCGGGGGTCGACACGACGCTCCTGCGGCAGCCGCTCGGCGTGGTCGCCGGCATCACGCCGTTCAACTTCCCGGTGATGATCCCGCTCTGGATGGCGCCGCTCGCGCTCGTCTGCGGGAACGCCTTCGTGCTGAAGCCGTCGGAGCGGGTGCCGCTCTCGGCCGCCTTCCTCGCCCGTCTCATCGCCGCGGCCGGGTTCCCGCCAGGGACGTTCAACCTCGTGCACGGCGACGCCGCCGCGGTCGACGCGCTGCTCACCCACCCCGGCGTCGATGCGGTGTCGTTCGTCGGGTCGGCCCCCACCGCGCGTCACGTCTACGCGACCGCCGCGGCGCACGGCAAGCGGGTCCAGGCGCTCTCGGGAGCGAAGAACCACCTGATCGTCCTGCCGGACGCCGACCTCGAGCGCTCGGTCCCCGCGATCGTGTCGAGCGCGTTCGGACAGTCCGGCGAGCGGTGCCTCGCGGGCAGCGTCGTGCTCGCGGTCGATCCGGTCGGCGACCGGCTGGTCGAGAAGCTGGGGGAGGCGGTCCGGGCGCTCCGGGTCGGGCCGGCGGCGGACCGTGCCACGGCAGTCGGACCGGTGATCCGCGCCGACCACCGCGCCCGGGTCCTTCGCTGGATCGCGGAAGGGGAAGCCGGCGGCGCCGAGGTCGCGGCGCGGGGGGCCCCGCCGGCGACGGAGGACGGTTACTTCGTCGCGCCGGTACTGTTCGACCGGGTCCGTCCCGAGATGTCGATCGCCCAGGAGGAGATCTTCGGCCCGGTGCTCGCCGTCGTGCGGGTCCCGTCCCTCGAGGAGGCGCTCCGGCTCGCCAACCGGTCCCGGTACGGCAACGCCGCCGCGATCTTCACGAAGGACGGCAAGGCGGCCCGGGAGTTCGCCCACCGGATCGAGGCGGGGATGGTCGGGGTGAACGTCGGCGTGCCGGCCCCGGCCGCCTACTTCCCGTTCGTCGGATGGAAGGGATCGTTCTACGGCGACCTCCACGCCACCGGCCGGGACGCGGTCGAGTTCTACACGAGGAAGAAGGTCGTCACGACCCGCTGGTTCTGAGCCGAGGCTATGCCGGCACGGGGTCGGCGAGGTCGTCGGCGATCCCGAGCGCCCGGTCGAGCACCTCGAGGCCGTGGTCGAGCTCCTCGCGGGCGACGATGAGCGGCGGCGCGACGATCAGGTGCGACACCCACCCGACGCAGTAGACCCCGTCCTTCAGCATCGCCGCGGTGACCTGGTCGACGACGAGCGGGCGGCCGGCGAGCTTGTCGTCCTCCGTGTTGAACGGCCGGCGGGTCGCCCGGTTCTTCACCAGCTCGACCGCCGCGAAGAGACCGAGTCCGCGCACCTGGCCGACCGAGCGGTGGCGCCCCGCGATCTCCTCCAACCGGGCGAGGAGGTACTCGCCGTCCTTCCGGGACTTCTCGAGCAGCCCCAGCCGGCGGTACTCCCCGATCGCCGCGACCGCCGGAGCGAGGGTGAGCGGGTGCGCCTCGTAGGTGTGCCCGTGCGGGAAGTACGCGTCGCGGAACGTGTCGTGGATCTTCGCGGTCGTCGCCGTGAGCCCGAGCGGGATGTGGGCGCCGGTGATCCCCTTCGCGGTCGTGAGCAGGTCCGGGGCGACCTTCCAGCGGTCGACCGCGAACCACTCGCCGACGCGCCCCCAGGCGCTCATCACCTCGTCCGCGATCAGGAGGACGTCGTGCTTCCGGGTGATCTCGCGGATCCGGGGGAGGTACTCCGGGACCGGGACGATCACGCCGTTCGTCCCGACCACGGGCTCGACGATCATCGCCGCGACGTCGCCCT
>JASHUL010000234.1 GCA_030039995.1 Thermoplasmata archaeon | reverse complement strand
CAAGACCCTCGCCCAGCGCCTCAAGGGGAAGGACGGTCGGTTCCGCTCGAACCTTTCGGGTAAGCGCGTGAACTTCTCGGCGCGGACGGTCATCAGCCCGGACCCGCTCCTCTCGATCAACGAGGTCGGCATCCCGGCCGAGGTCGCGCGGGGCCTCACGGTCCCGCTCGAGGTGACGCTCCACAACCAGGAGGTCGCGAAGGAGCTCGTGCGCCGCGGCCCGTCGCCCGCGAACGACGCGGACGCCCGCTACCGCTGCGGGGTCAACTATCTCGTCCGGGAGGACGGCCAGCGGATCAAGGTGATGGAGAAGAACGCCGAGGCGTGCGCGGAACTCGTCACGCCCGGCTCGATCGTCGAACGCCAGCTGATCGACGGCGACATCGTGCTGTTCAACCGGCAGCCGAGCCTCCACCGGATGAGCATGATGGCCCACTTCGTCCGGATCCTCCCGCACAAGACGTTCCGCTTCAACCTGTGCGATTGCCCGCCGTACAACGCCGACTTCGATGGCGACGAGATGAACCTGCACGTCCTCCAGAGCCAGGAAGCGCGGGCCGAGGCGAAGGTCCTGATGAAGGTCGAGGAGCACATCCTCTCCCCGCGGTACGGCGGACCGATCATCGGGATGCTGCACGACCACATCACGGCCGCCTTTCTCCTCACGTACCAGGACCCGTCGTTCAACCGCGCGGAGGTCACCTACCTCCTCTCCAAGCTGAACTATCCGGTCCCACCGCCCGCGGGGAAGGACAAGGACGGGACGCCGTACTGGTCGGGGAAGCAGCTGTTCTCGCTGACGCTCCCGAAGGACCTCACACTCGAGTTCCGCTCGAACATCTGGGCCGGGTGCACCGACCCGCCGCTCAACTGCAAGCACGACGCCTGGGTCGTGATCGAGAACGGGGTGCTGAAGGCCGGAACGATCGACAAGAAGGCGATCGCCTACGAGAAGGGCGCCGTCCTCGACGCGATCGCCCGGAACGACGGGATGCCCCGGGCTCGCCAGTTCCTCGACGAGATGAGCCGGCTCGCGATCACCGCGATCGGCCTCAAGGGCCTCTCGACCGGCATCGACGACGAGGACGTGCCGGAGCCCGCGCTCAAGGAGATCCGCGCCGCGCTCGACGAAGCGCGCGAGCGGGTCAACGAGCTCGTCGAGCAGTACCGGAACAAGAAGCTCGAGCAGATGCCCGGTCGGTCGATCGAGGAGACGCTCGAGGTGATGGTCCGGCGCGAGCTCGGACAGGCCCGGGACAAGGCGGGCGAGATCGCGGGCCGCTACCTCGGTCTCGAGAACCCGGCCGTGATCCTCGCGAAGTCCGGCGCGCGCGGGTCGATGCTCAACCTCACGCAGATGGCGGGGGCGGTCGGCCAGCAGTCGGTCCGGGGCGAACGCCTGATGCGCGGCTACTTCAACCGGACGCTCCCGCACTACGAGCGGGGCGACCTCGGCGCGGGGGCGCGGGGGTTCGTCAGCTCGAGCTACAAGCTCGGCCTCTCACCGACGGAGTACTTCTTCCACTCCATGGGCGGCCGGGAATCGCTGGTCGATACCGCCGTCCGTACGAGCCGGTCGGGCTACATGCAGCGCCGACTGATCAACGCGCTCGAAGACCTCAAGGTCGCCGAGGACCGGACGGTCCGCAACACCGCCGGGACGGTCATCGAGTTCGAGTACGGCGAGGACGGCATCGACCCGACGCGCTCGTACCAGGGTTCGGCGGTCTCGCTCGATGAGATCGTGAGCCAGGTCCTCGGTCGTCGCATCCGCTCCTCCGACGAGCGCAAGCCCGACGGCCCCGCCGGAGCTCCGCCGGTCACGGAGGAGGAGATGGACCTCCAGGCCGAGGCGCAGCTCGAGGAAGAGGAGGGCGAGGAGGAGGCCGAGGAGCTCGGCGCGCCCGAGGAGGGCCCCGAGTTCGGGGGCGAGTGACGATGCCCGAGGCGAAAAAGGTCGTGCCGCCGCGCGACACGGTGCAACGGATCCAGGAGGTCGCGCAGAAGGAGGGGGTCGAGCTGCCGCCGCTCGTCGCCGAGGCGCTCAAGTCTAAGCTGCAGCACCTCCGGCTCTCTCCGGCCGACGCGGGCAAGGTCGTCCGGGAAGTGATCCGCCGGTTCCGCCGTGCCGAGGTCGACGCGCACGAGCCGGTCGGCATCATCGCGGCGCAGTCGATCGGCGAGCCGGGGACGCAGATGACGCTCCGAACGTTCCACTACGCCGGGGTCGCCGAGATGAACGTCACGCTCGGCCTGCCGCGGCTCATCGAGCTCGTGGACGCCCGTCGCGTCCCGTCGACGCCGATGATGACGGTGCACGTCGAGAAGAAGTTCCGCGTCGACCGCGACGCGGTCCACCAGATCGCGCTCCAGATCGAGGTGACGACGGTCCCGGACGTCGCGGCGATCGGGACGGTCATCGAGGACCTCAAGGTCGTCGTCTCCCCGATCGCGGCGCGCCTCGAGGAGCGCGGCGTGAAGCGCGCCGAGCTCGAGGCGGCGCTCGCCGAGAACCTGGACGGACGACTGTTCGAGCTCAAGCCGGGCTCGGGCAGCGGCGAGACGCGGTCGGTCGAGATCCATCTCAAGGAGTCCGCTCCCGGCGCGACCAAGTCGAAGAAGGAGGAGCTGGTCGAGGAGATGCCGTTCAAGAAGCTCCTGATCGCGAGCGAGGAGGCGAAGGCGATCCGGATCAAGGGCGTCACGGGGATCCGTCGGGCGCTGATCCGCAAGGAGAAGGACGAGTACGTCGTCTACACCGAGGGCTCGAACCTCGAGGGGGTTCTCCAGATCGACGGGGTCGACCCGGTACGGACCACGACGAACTCGGTGTTCGAGATCTACCGCGTCTACGGCGTGGAGGCGGCGCGGGCCGCGCTGATCCACGAGGCGAACCGGACGCTCGCCGAGCAGGGGCTCGGCGTCGACATTCGCCACCTGATGCTCGTCGCCGACGTGATGACGAACGAGGGCGACATCCGCGCGATCGGTCGGCACGGGATCTCGGGCAAGAAGACGAGCGTGCTCGCCCGGGCGGCGTTCGAGATCACGGCGGCGCACCTGCTCCGCGCCGCGATCACCGGGGAGGTCGACGAGCTGAAAGGGGTCGCCGAGAACATCATCGTCGGCCAGCCGATCACGCTCGGCACCGGGGCGGTCAACCTCGTCTACAAGCCGCTCGCCGGCGCCGTCGTGCCGCCCGCACCGGTCGTCCCGCGCGCCGAGGAGAAGCCCGCGGCGGACGACGTCGCGCCCGAGGAGGCGTGAGATGGACCTCGCGCACGCGCTCAAGGTCGCGCTCGAGACCGGTACCGTCCGGATCGGTCTGACCGAGACCCGGGAGGCGACGCAGTCCAAGAAGGCGCGGCTCGTGATCGTCTCGAAAACGTGCCCCGACCCGACGCTGCTCAAGGAGCGGGCGATCGGCAAGATCCCCATCTTCCACTACGACGGGACCGCGGTCGACCTGGGCCAGGCGTGCGGCCGCCCGTTCCCGATCAGCGCGATGGCGATCCTCGACCCCGGCTCGAGCGCGATCCTGACGCTCGAGACGTAGGGCGCGGTCTCGGTCGCGACGCATGACCGAGATCACGCTCGACACGGAGACCCTCGGGTACATCCAGCTGTTCGAGGAGCGCACCGGCGCGCGCGTGAAGGACTGCCTCGCCGCCGAGGACAAGCTCGTCTTCCTCGTCTACCCCGGCGAGGTCCACAAGGCGGTCGGCCCGGGCGGGGTCCTGGTCGACCGCCTGAAGGGGATGCTGAAGAAGGAGATCCAGGTCGTCGAGTGGGCCGACGACCCCGAGACGCTCGTGAAGAACATCTTCTACTGGTACTCGCCGAAACGCGTCGACCTGTCGCCGAAAGGGAAGGGGCGGCACGCGACCGTCACGGTCGACCCCGCCTGGAAGGCCCGGGCGATCGGGAAGGCGGGCAAGAACCTCAAGGTCGCGCGGGCGATCCTCCTGCGCCACACGGACATCGTGAGCGTCAGCGTCGCGTGAGCATCGCCCGCGCGCGGGTCCGACTGTCGCGACCCCGCTCACACCCCGAGCGGATTTCGAGAGAGGACGACCGTCACCCGGTGCGGCTGGTGCTCCCCGAAGACGACCAGCAGCTTGTTCACGGCGCTTCCCCCTCCGCCGAGGCGTCGGACCCGGGCGTCCTCCCGACGAACGGCGAACTCTCGGATCCGGCGGAACCCTTCGGCGAGGTCCGTTACGATCTTCTGAGCGCCCACCACCCAGATCACGCGTCCGGCGCCGTACCCGTACGGCCCGAGCTGGCTTCCGGTCCCCGAGGCGACCAGGACCTCGCCCCGCTCCGTGATCGCGTGAACGCTCCCGAGGATGACGTCCGGGCTCGCCCCGCGTCGCCGCTTCTCGTCCCGGCGGCCCGCCCGGGCGAGCCGGTCGAGCCGCGGCCGGAGCCGACGGTACGGCGCCGTGCCCGACCCGTCGCCTCCGAGGCCGATCTCCTTTAGGGTCTCGCTGGTCGCCTCGAGC
>JASHUL010000233.1 GCA_030039995.1 Thermoplasmata archaeon | reverse complement strand
GTGACGTACGGGCCGAACGTCGCGCCCCGCACCGAGACCGCGCCCATCGCGGCGACGGGGCCCGGGCCCTGCGCGCCGGTCGGCACCCCGCCGGGGCCTCCCCGGTGGTCGTCGAAGAGAAGCTGTTGGGCGCGCAGGAGGCGTTCGGGCGTCCCCGCATCCTCCCAGTAGCGCGAGAGGCGGAAACCAAAGACCCCGTTCGGCAGGAGCCCCGGCACGACCTCACGTTCGAAGCTCACGGCGCGCCCGGCGGGGATCGGGTCGAGCGCCGCGCGCGCCCAGATCGCCACACCGGCGTTGATCCACCGGGACGGGGCATCCTTCGGCTCCGGTTTCTCGACGAACGCCGTGATGCGGTCGCGGGGCCCGAGGGCGGCGACTCCGTACGGCTGGGGGTCCTCGACCTCGTAGAGCGCCATCGTTCCGATCCCGCCGTTCGCGGCGTGCGCCGAGCGCATCGCCTCGAGGTCGACCGCGGCCAGCACGTCCGAATTGAGGAGGAAGAACGGGTCGGAGATCCCGTCCGAGGCGTTCTTCATCCCTCCGCCCGTACCGAGTGGCTCGGCCTCCGACACCGTACGCACCGGCCAGCGCGGCGGGTGCGCCCGGACGTACGCGTCAATGACGTCGGCCTTGTAGCCCGTGGCGAGGACGACCTCCTCCACGTCGGCCGGCAACAGGTCGAGCACGTGGTAGAGCATCGGCTTGCCCGCGACGGGGATCAGCTGCTTCGGGACGGCGTACGTCACCGGCCGCAGGCGGGTGCCGAACCCGCCGACGAGGACCATCGCCTTCATCGCGTCGGGGCGACCGGCCGCGGGGTTATCCGCCTTGCCGCGCGGTCCCCCGGACCGCGACCGCTAGATCAGCGTCGGCGGCTCGCCGCGCTCGACGGCGTGCGCGTAGTCCCGCTGCACGATCCGCTTCAACACGGCCGCGGGGCTGCCCCAGATCGGAACCTTGCGCAACGCCCCGGCCGCCTGTCCGAGGCCGAGGGCGACGACCACCCCCCGTTCCTGGTACACGAACGGCGCGAGCGGCGCACCGTTCCACCGGGCCACGAGGTTGCGGGCCGCGACCCGCGCTTCGGCGAGTGCGGCCTGCGCGGTCGACGGCACGAGCGCGCCGGTCCGAGGGTCGCGGACCTCGGCCGCGTCCCCGACCACGAACGTTCCCGGATGACCCGGGACCTCGAGCGTCGGCTCGACCGCGACGCGGCCGGCCCGCCCGTGCGGTACCGGGAGCGCACGGACCGGCGGTGGGGCCTCGAGGCCCGCACACCAGACCGCGGCCGCGCACGCCAGCACGGTACCGTCTTCGAGCGTGACCCGTCCCGGGTCGACCCGGGCGACGTTCCAGCCGGCGACGATCGTGACGCCGGCCCGGACGAGGGCGCGACGCGCCCGGTCCACGACCGAGCTCGGGAACCCGGCGAGAAACGGGAGCGCCCCGGTCACGAGGACGACCTCGGGAGGCCGCGCGCCGGCGCCGGCGATCGGCCGCCAGTCGGTCGTCGCGATCTCGGCGGCCAGCTCGGTGCCGGTCGACCCGCCGCCGACGATGACGATGCGGGGCCGCCGCTCCCCGGACAGGGTCCCGGACGCACGCTCCACCTCGCGCAGCTCGCCGGCGAACTTCTTCGCTCCCGAGAGCCGGTATACCTGGTGCGTGTTCGCCGCCGCTCCGGGAACACCGTAGTACGCGGCGACGTTGCCGAGACCGATGACGAGGGCGCGGAACCGCACCGTACCGCTGTCGAGCGTGACCGAGCGCTGCGCGAGGTCGACCTGCTCCACCGATCCCTGTCGGAATTCGACCGCCGACCCCTCGAGCGTCTCCGCGAGCGGAACCACCCATGGGTCGGTGTCCTCGCCGGTCGCCGCGAGCTTCCCGACCTCGTAGAGCTGGGTCCGGAGGACGTGCACGGGGTTCCGGTCGACGAGGACGACCGGGATCCGCTGGCGCGAGCGACGGCGGATCCCCTGCGCGACCGCGAGCCCGGCGTACCCCGCACCGAGGACCACGGCCGGCGCTTCCGGCGGGGACGGGTCGGGGTCGACGGCCGCGTTCACGCCCGGTACTCCGTACGACGGACCTTAGAGTTGGCGGACGGTCGGGCCCGGACGCCGGCCCGGCAACCCCTATCAACGCGTCGCCGCTCGCCCGTCGAATGACGCCTCGCTCGATCGTCGTCGCCTTCGACGGCACGCCCGAATCGCACGCGGCGCTCCAGGAAGCCGCGGACCTCGCCCGGCTCTCGGGGGCCCGGCTGACGCTCGTTGGGGTCGTCGCGCTCGTTTCCCGCGGTTTCGGGGTCTCCATGCCCACCCAGGAGGGGGAAGACCGCGCCCGGACCGAGACGCGCGCGTCGCTCGAGGCGGAACGGGCGCGGCTCGAGACGTCCGGACTCGCGCACGTCGAGGCGCAGCTGCTCGAGGGCGACCCGGTCGCGGCGGTCGTTGGGTTCGTCGAGCAGCATTCGGCCGACCTGGTCGTCGTCGGCTCCCGGGGCCTGGACGCCCTCGGTCGGTACTTCCTCGGGAGCGTCTCGGACGGGATCCTGCACTACGCGGGCTGCTCGGTCCTCGTGGTCAAGCCGCCGCGCTCGTCGGGCCGGGGCCGCCGGTAGAGGTGGACGGCCGCGAGGAAACCCCAGACCAGGATCGGGAACGTGATCAGCCGCTCGATGAGGCCGGGGTCCCACGTGGTGTTGTTCGCCTGCGTCGGCACGTAGTACGCGAGCGACGCCAGGGTGACGAGCCCGAGGACGAGCGAGGCCGACCGGAGAGAGCGCCAGCTCGTGCCCGGCCGCATCCCGACACTGAGGGCGACCAGCGCCAGCCCGCCGGGAAGGAAGACCATCAACGACACGAGGTCGTGCACCGGGGGGTTGACGTTCTCGGGAAAGACGCCGACCAGGAGCGCGGCGACGCTCGCGATCAGGAGAAGCGCGAGCCCGACCAGCCGCGACCCGCCGCGCGGGAAGCCGTTCCAGGCGAGCACGATCCCGGCGAACGCGAGGATCCCGAGCAGGATGATCGAGACGTTGAAGACGACGTGCCACGGGGACGTCGCGGTGTTCCCGAGGTCACTGATGTAGTTCTGGAGGTCCGAATACCCCGGATACGCGGACTGGACGACCGCCATCGCGACCGCGAACTGGACGACGCCCACCGCGATCAGCGCCGCGCCCGCACGGACCGACCCCGACGACGTTGCCGCTGCCATGACCGTGACGAACCGTCGCGGGCCAGACGCCTCCTCGGAGATGGTTCTTTCGGGACGGCCCAGCGCCCCCGCACGGGCCACCGGCCGCGCCGTCGCTCGGACGAGCGCGCTCACCCCGTAGGGAGAGGCCGGCGCCGGACCGACGACCGCCGACCGATCCCGGCCTTCACCCCGGTCCCGGAGGACCTCCCGCCGCCCCGGGCGGAGGCGGGGGAGGCGGTGGGGGCGGGGGCGGCGGGGCGGGCGCTTGCCATTGGACCGGCGGCGGCGATGCCGGAGCGGCCTTCTTGCGACCGCGCGTCAGCAACACCGCGAGCAGTGCGACGATCACGATGACGATCACCGCGAGCAGCGCGTAGCCCTCGTCGGCCGGAAGTCCGAGGAAGGTCGAGGGGGACGAGGGGGAGCTCGGCGAGCTGCTGGCCGTGAAGGTGATCGCCTCGGTGAGATTCTTCACGTCGACGGTCGCCGTTCCGCTCGCCGGGCTCGCGGTGTAGCCGCTGACCGTACCGACGGTGAAGGCGTGCGCGCCGTCCGCCTCGCCCGGGAACAGGATCGACGACGCGCTGGCGGTCTTCTCGGAACCGTTCACCGTGACCGACCAGCTGGTCCCCGAGGGGAGTCCGGTCTCGGTGAACGTGACCGTGTACGTCGTCACGCTCGCCTCGTAGTTGAACGTCACGTTGACCCAGACCTCCGACCCGTCCACGGTGAACATCGCCCCCGTGCCGACGTAGTGCGGGTTGACGCTCGCCAGCGTGTAGGTGTACGTCCCGTTCGGCTCGTTGAACCCGATCTGCGCGGTGGCGCTGCTGAACGACTGGGAGTTCGTGAGGTTCACGTACCAGGTCGTTCCCGACGGGAGCCCCATCTCGCCGAACCGGACCGCGCACTCCGAACAAACGACCGGGACGATCGGTCCGATGATCGAGATCGTACCCGAGTAGAAGTTGGCCAGGTAGACGTCGCCGTTCGTGGAGTCGTAGGCGGCCCCCTCGGGGGCGTAGCCGACGTTCATCCACGCGATGACGGAGTTCGTCGCGCCCGAGACCACCGTGACGTTGTCGTCGTAGTAGTTCCCGACGTAGATGTCGCCGTTCCCGCTGTCGTAGGCGAGGCCGTAGGGCTCCTCGCCGACGAGCGCGGAGGCGATGGTGGTCTGGCTGGTCCCGTCGATGACCGTCAAGTTGTCGCTTCCCCAGTTCGCGACGTAGACGTCGCCGTTCGCGTCGTCGTAGACGACGCTGATGGGGTACACTCCGACGCCGATCCAGTCGACGACGTCCCCGGTGGCGCCGTCGATGACGGTGACGTTGTCGTCGTCGTAGTTCGCGACGTAGATGTCCCCGTTCGCGCTGTCGTACGCCGACCCGAACGGGAGGTCCCCGACGTTCGCCGACCCGATCACCGTGTTGGACGCGCCGTTGATGACGGTCACGTTGTCGGAGTCGTAATTGACCACGAACACGTAGTCGTCGGCGGTATCCACCGAGACCGAGATCGGTCCGTAGCCGGCGCCGATCGAGAGGGTCGCGGTGTTCGTCGACGTATCGATGACGGTCACGTTGTCGGAGTCGTAGTCCGCGACGTAGACCTCGCCGTTGGCGCTGTCGTACGTCAACTGGTACGGGTTCGACCCGACGCCGATCCACCCGACGATCTGGTGGGTCGCGGCGTCGATGACGGTCACGTTGTCGTCGTAGTAGTTCGACGCGTAGAGGTCGCCGTTCACGCTGTCGTACGTGACCCAGTCGGGATAGATCCCGAGGGGGTCGCTACCGAGCGACGTGCTGCTCGAGGCGAGGATCGGGGTCAGGTTGTTGCTGTCGTAGTTGGCGACGTAGACGATCCCGGAGGCCGTGTCGGCGACGACCGCGTCCGGGTAGCCGCCCGCACCGACCCACGCGACGACCGCGGAGTCCGCTCCGTCGATCACCGTGACGTTGTCGGACTCGGAGTTCGCGACGTAGAGATAGCCGTTGGAACTGTCGACCCCGATCGCTTCCGGGCTATACCCGACGTCGATCGCCGCGATGCTCGACTCGGTGGTGGTGTCGATCAGGGAGACGTTGTCGTCGTCGTAGTTGGGGGTGTAGAGGTTGCCGTTCGCGCTGTCGTACGCGATCATCTCGGGACTGTCCCCGACCTCGATGTTCGTGACGATGGCGTCGGTCGCCCCGTTGATGACCGTGACGTTGTTGTCGCCCTCGTTCGCCACGTAGACGTAGCCGTTGGTCGGGTCGAACGCCACTCCGTCCGGGTCGTCCCCGACCCCGACGGTGCCGACGATCCCGTTCGTGGCACTGTTGAAGACCGTGACGTCGTTCGCGTCGTAATTGGCCACGAACACGTAGCCGTTGGTCGAGTCGATCGCGATGCCGTCGGGTCCGTCGCCCACGGTGACCGAGCCCACGAACGCCTGGGTCGCGGCGTTGTAGATCGTGACGTTCCCGTTCGGGTCGGAGTAGTAGTTCACGACGTAGAGGTCGCCGTTCGCGGCGTCGTACTGCTCGTCCCAGGGGAGGTCGCCCGACGCGATCTGACCGAGGACGATGCCGTTCGCCCCGTTGACGACGATCGAGTTCTCCGAGTCGTAGCCCGCCACGAAGACCTCGCCGTTGCTCGGGTCGTACCCGAGCCCGTCGGGACTGATGCCGTTCTCGGGCACGTAGTTGCCCGAAACGAGCGTTCCGTTGGGGAGATTCAGGGTGTCGAGGACGCCGCCACCGGGAGATGCGGCGGGGGTCGCTGCGGACGGCCGGTCGGCGACGGCCGGTGACCGTGCGCCCAAAGCCGCGAGGGACGGACCGACCGCCGTGCGTTCACCCGCGGCGGACGCCGGGTGCAGGACGAGACCCGCGAGGCCGATCCCCGCGACCGCCGCGACGACCAGTACGATCGCTGCCGCTGCCCGCACCCACGATTTCCCCGGCTTTCGAACCGCGCTCATCGGAAAGTCTCGCGGGGACGCTACTTCGGGGATAAGTAAGTTGGCCCGGCGCAACGTCCGTCCCGGGGCCGGTCGTGCCTCGAACGGAGGGCGACCGACGGTTTCCCCGGTCGTCGTGCGGGGACGAACCCCGCCCCGGTCCCCCTCCCGCTCTTCCGAGGAGGGTCTCGCTATCCGCCCGAGGAGAGCCGAGGGAGGGAATCGAACCCCCAGGAAACGGATCTGCAGTCCGTCGCATTAACCATTCTGCCACCTCGGCGCGGCGACGGCGAGAGGGGTCCCGGCTTAAAGCCGTCGAGGCGCGCGCGCCCCGTCGCCCGTTAGATCGAGCGGAAACCCCGGCGGACGCGCAGAAGACCGGACCGTGCCGCGAGCCGGAGCCGGCCGGCCAGCGGCATCGACTTGCCGCCCGGCTGAACGGCACGGCGGCGGATCGCCTCCAGGAGGTCGTCCCGGCTCGCCACGGTCGGCTCGAACTCGGTGTACGCGCGGCCCAGGTCGTCGAGCGCGTGGGCGTCGCTCCCTCCGGTCGCGCCTAGGTTCCGGCGAGCGGCGAGCTCCTCGGCCCGCAGGTTGGCGATCTCGGAGTTGTGGCCGTTCCGTGCCTCGAGGGCCGGCACCGCGGCCCGCTCGGCCACCGCGCGCCCGACGCCGTGCGTCCAACGGAACGGATGAGCGGGGACCGCTTCCCCTCCGTGGGCACGGACCCACTCCACCGTCTCGGCGAGCGGCCGGTGGACGGGCGGGGCCTCGCTGACACCGTAGGCGAGAAGATGTCCTTCCCGGGTCGAGACCTCGACTCCGGGCAGGAACAGGTAGGCGGTGTACTTCGACGCGAGCTCCGCGAGCGCGGCGTGGCCGCGCACGGTGTTGTGGTCCGTCAGGGCGAACCCCCGGAGCCCACCGTACGAGAGACGGCCCACGACCGCCTCCAGGGTGAGCCCGGAGTCCGGCGAATGCACGGAGTGAACGTGCAGGTCAAGGCGGACCGCGTCGCTCATCGGACCCGGGTCCCGACGGGAACATCCTCCGAGACCCGGACCGGCGCCTCCGGACCGAACGCCAATAGTTCTCCCGTCGCGGCCTCCGGTCCCGCGAGCCGGACGACACCGACCGTTCCCGGGGGCCATCGACCGGAGACCGCGACCTCGCGACCGCCGACGTCGACCCGAGTGCCCTCCGCGCTCGGACCGACCGACCGTCCGACCACGAGCGGGGTCGCCGCGAACTCGTCGTACGCGACGATGCGGTCGGCCGCGCTCGTTCCGGCGACGAACACCCCGGGCGGGACGCCGTCCGGCGGGGCGAGCAGCACGGCGCGCTCCCCCGCGTCGGCGGCGAGGATCATCCCCTGCGACGTCATCTTGCGGATGGTCCGCGGCGCGAGGTTCGAGAGGAACACCACCCGGCGACCGGCGAGTTGATCGGCGGGATAGGACGACCGCAACCCGGCGACTACGGTCCGGGGCTTGGGCTCGCCCGCGTCGAGCTCGAGCACGTACAGCGTGTCGGCGGACGGGTGGACGGTCGCGCTCCGGATCACGGCGGAACGAACGCCGAGCGGCGCCCACCGCTCTCCGGGAAGCGGCGTCGGGGTCGCGTCCGCCGCGGAACCTTTGCGTTCGCCCGCCTCGGAGGGTCGCGGGAAGAGCGGCCGGATTTCGCCGAGCGATTGGCCGGAGGGCGGGGGTTCGAGCGCCCGGTCCCAGTCGCCGCGACCGGGAGGGTCCGAGTACCCGAGCATCCGGAACACCTCCGCGCTCGAGAACGGCAGCACCGGCGCGAGCCACGTGGCGATCGCTTTGAGCCGCCAGAGGGTCTCGAACACGACCCGCGTCCGCGCGTCGCCGTCGAGCTGCCACGGTTTTCCTTCGTGGAAGCGGCGGTTCGCCTCCCGGACCTCCTCGAGGGTGAGGTCGAGACCCTCCTTCAGGTGGACCCGTTCCAGCTCCTCCGTGATCGCCCGATGGGCGCCGGCGAGGCGGGTCCCGACGCTGTCCGGACGCTCCGCGTTCCACCCGGGCGGCGGTTCGGGGACCCGACCGCCGTAGCGGTCGCGCGCGAGGACGAGGACCCGCTGGACGAGGTTCCCGTACTGGTTCGCGAGGACCTCGGTGTGGAGCTGGTCGAACTCGTCCCAGTCGAGCTCGGTGTCGTGGTTCTGCGGGGCGTGGACCGCCGCGTAGAACCGGATCACGTCCGGGGCGTACTTCGCGAGCAGGGACGGGATGAACGGGTCCGCCTCGCGCGTTCGCGACTTCGAGACCTTCTGCCCCTCGGCGAGGAGCCACTCGTTCGCCGGGACGTCGAACGGCAGCTGGAGGCCGCCGACCCCGAGGAGGATCGCCGGCCAGACGATCGTGTGGTGGAACTTGTTGTCCTTCCCAACGAAGTAGTACGAGCGGACC
>JASHUL010000232.1 GCA_030039995.1 Thermoplasmata archaeon | reverse complement strand
CCCTTCGGCGGTCGCGGTGAAACGGACGGTCCCGCCCGACGGAACGTCGAGGGCCGGCGAGATCGTCGCGGCGACGCCGAGGGTGAGTCCGGTCGCCGGTTCCACGTCGATCAGGAACGCCTCGCTGCCGTTGCCGCCGCCCCGGTCGGAGAGCCGGCCGATCGCGAGGTACTCGCCCGGGAACTCGTACGTCGTGTTCACCGAGTGGCCGGTGGCGGTGTCGCCGTTGCCGAAGTTCCACTCGGTCAGGTTCGCGTTCGCCTCGTAGCCTCCTTTCTCGGAAGAGAAGTAGTAGACCTTGAGCGGTGCGAACCCGGTGAGCGTGGACGCGGCGAACGTCGCGTCGAGCGTGGGAGCGACCGTGATGTTCTCGGTCGCGGAGACCGATCCGTCGACCGTATCGTTCGCCCACTCGGTGACGGAGAAATTCCCCGGATGGCGGAAGATCGCGCAGCCGCAGGCGGCGATGTACGAATCGTTCGAGACGAGCGCGGTCGACGGCCCGAGGCCGTCCGGCGCGCCCAGGCCCCCCGTCACCCGGAACAGGGAGTTCCCGTAGTCGGCGGGGGCGTCGAGGATCCGGCCGGTGGCGTTCGGCACGACCGAGAGGGGCGTCGAACCGTCGCCGCAGTTCGGGGTCGCCGCGCCCCCGACCGCCACGGAGACGCGGGCGCTGACCCCCGCGTCCGTCGGGTCGGCGTCGTCGGTCGCGACGACCTCGGCGCAGAAACCTCCGGCGACGGCGTACGGATGGGCGACGGGCCCCGGGACCGCGAGGGTGTACGCCCCGTCCCCGAAGTAGTACTGGTAGGAGTACGGCGGCGTCCCGCCGACCGCGGCCGCGCTGAAGTCCACGGGACTACCGACCGTCGTCGCGTTCGGGGAGGCCGTCAGGGTGACGCCGAGGGCCCCTCCCCCGACCGCCACGAGCACGGGGAGCGAGGTCGACAGATTGCCCGAGCTGTCCGCGGCGAACGACTGGACGAGGTAGTCGCCGTCCACCGAGTACGTGTGGCTGAGCGTCGTGCCGTTCCACAACGCGGACGTTCCGTCGCCGAACGCGACGCCCTCGAGCGGGTAGGTGCCGGTGCCGCCCGACGCGTTCACGGCGACCTCGACCGTGAGCGGCGCGTGGCCCGAGCGGGGGCTCGCGTAGACGTTCGCGGTCAGTCCGTCGCCCGGGAGTCCTCCGCCGCGAACGAGGTTCGGGACCAGCGCGGCGACGATCGGGGTGCCGACACCGGTCACCGGGTCCCACCCGGGTCCCGCCGCGTAGCCGTTGTTCCCCGCGACGATGTCGTGGAAGTCGCTCGCGTAGTCGCTGCTCCGGAGGATCGAGTAGAGGCTCGGGTTGAGCAGGCCGAGGCTCTGGCCGGCCGCCTGGTCGGCGATCGCGGCGATCCCGGACCAGATCGGAGTACCGAGGCTCGTCCCGTACACGCCCGCGCTCGCCCCATCGAGGACGATACCGACCGGCGTGTCGCCGTCCATCGCGACATCCGGCACGCCCCGTAGATGCCCCGGGTCGGAGATCCCGGATTGCCACCACGGCTCGGGCGCGGGCGAGTAGCCGCCGCCCGAACCGCCTTCGTTGTTGCAGCCGGGGCTCGGCGTGCCGCTCGTGTTGCCCGACCAGGCGGTCTCGCCGTCCCACGTGTTGTTCGTCCCGACCGTGAGCACCGTGCCGCCGACGCCGGTCACGTACGGGTCGGACGCCGGGAAGTTCGTCGACACCCCGGACGTCCCGTCGGCCGCGCCGCAGTCGCCCGACGAGGCGAAGAACGTGATCCCTTCCGCGGCGCCGAGCTCGAGGACCGGTCCGAGCACCTCGTACGACCCGTCCGTGGTCGCGTTGCACTCCACCGAGCACGGGGTCGTGGCGGCGTTGAAGACGCCGACGTCCGGCTCGCCCCAGCTCATCGAGATCACGTTCGCGGCGTCGTTCGCGACGAGCCAGTCGATCGCTTCGTAGAGCCCCGCCTCGGCGTTCGGCGAGAGGGTCATGTCGATCGTCGCGCCGGGCGCGGACGCGCGCGCCCATTCGATGTCGAGCGCGTCCTCGAGCGCCCACCCCGAGTTCAGTCCCGACGTGTTGAGATTGGTGGACGTCGGGACCGGGTAGACGTAGTTCACGGTCCCGACCGGGATCGACACTTCCTCCGTGAACTCCGCGAGGTCGTCGGTCATCTGGGACTGCCCCTCCTTCGAGGAGTACGCGTCCACGACGGCGATGCGGTAGCCGGTGCCGTTCGTCCCGTTGGTCTCGAGCGGGGCGATGTCGTAGACCGACGCGATCTGACACGGGGAGAGACCCGCGGTGAGCGCCGTGCAGTCGGACGCCTCCGGGGCCGGTCCCGGGACCGCCGAGCTCAACCCGACGTCCGGGACGAGCGGCGTCGCGTTCCCGAGACCGTAGACCCCGGTCGCTTGGAGCGACGCGGGCAGGACCGCGGGCGTCGGGTGGCTCACGAACGTCCGTCCGTCCGCGCCGACGTATTCGTCGAAGGTCGTGCCGAACGCCCGGCCGGCACCGCCGGCGCCCCCCGAGACGTCGACGAGGAGGCCGTCCGGCGACGCCGTCGCGTTCAGCCCGTACCCCTGGAAGTAGTCTCGGACCGCGGCCACCAGCGCCGGGGAAGCGCCGTACTGCGCCGCGGCTGCGGGGGCGCTCAGGAAGTGGTGGTAGGCAGAGGTCCCCGGGACGGCCGCGGCCGCGACGAACGCCGCGAGGCCTTCCGGGTCCTGCGAGGGGAGTCCAACGGCGACGCTGATCGGTGCCGCGGCCGGGAGTTCTCCGACCACGGAGACGCCGCTCGACAGCTCGTAGCCAGGGGCGACCTGGACCGGACCGTTCGCGGGTGCCGGCGGCGCGGTCGGGGAGGCCGTCGGGGAGACGTCGGCCGCCGGGAGGGTGGGCGTCGCGACGGCGGCGGAGATCGGTGCGCCCGAGGCAAGAGAGAGCCCTCCTCCCATCAGCGCTACGACGGTGAGCAACGCCGGCAACCACGGGGTCCAGCGCGCCCGCACGGAAGCTTCCTCAGGCGCCTAGCGGTGGCACGTATTATCTCCCTTGCCGGGCCGCCGGAACGCACCGCGGGTGACCTTTAACGCGACGTGACCCTCCGGACGCCCACGGTCGCCCGACTCCGCCCGGCGGGCGGGCGGCCGGAACGACCTCGGGAGGTGCCTCGCACGGCGATCCGCCACGGAGCGCTCGTCCGCGACGAGCGCATGCTCTACTCCGACTATCCCTTCCTCCCCGGCGCGGAGTCGCTCCTCGGGGGCGAGACGGTGTCGGTCCGTGC
>JASHUL010000231.1 GCA_030039995.1 Thermoplasmata archaeon | reverse complement strand
TACAGCTCGGAGCGCAGGAGCGGATACTCGACCGCCTCCCGGATCTCGCGGATCTGGTCGTTCAAGCCTCCGATGTCCGAGTACGCGATCGTCGGTTTGTCGACGATCTCACTCGCGGTCACGAGCGGGTCGAGCGAGGCGGGCAGCACGCCCATCACCGCGAGCGTCTGCTTGTTGAGCGCGACTCGGCTCCCGACCGTGATCTTCCCATGCTCCACCGTCTCGGCGGAGTTCACGACGAAATCCGGTCCCGTCGAGGACTTCACGATCACGCGCCCGTCCGTGAGCACATCGCGGACGCTTCCGACGATGAGCGGAGGATAGCGCAGCCGGTCGAGCTCGGTCTTGAGCCGCTTGACCTCCCGCTGGAGCCGGAGGATCTCGGCCTCCATGTAGTGCCGCTCGCTCTCGACCCGCTTGATCGCCTCGGCGAGCTGCGTGTTCCGCAGCTCGAGGAAGTTGAGCCGGTCGAAGGCGTCGTGGGGCGCCGCCGGCACATCCGAGTCGCTCATCGTGGTCCGAACCGACCGTCCTCGGCGGTTACGGATATTGACAAAGCGTGCCCCACTTATAAGCAGTCGTTCTCATCGCACACCGGGAAGTTATTTCGTGAGCGTACCGAGGGCGGTACGGGCCGAAGCGTTCGCGCCGGGGCATGTCACCGGCGTCTTCGCGCCGGCGGTCGTCGCGCGCGACCCGCGCGGCCGCGGGTCGACCGGCGCCGGCGTCGTGCTCGAGCTCGGAGCGCTCGCGACCGCGGAGTTCCGGCCCGGGGCACCGAACGCGGTGCGGATCGTGAGCGACGTCCGCGCGCCCCTTCCGATCTCGATGGACGTCGCGCGGCGACTTCGGCCGCGGGCCCGGGGGACGCTCACGGTCCGACTCCGTCACGAGCTACCGATCGGCCAGGGATTCGGCATGAGCGCCGCGGGGGCCCTTGCGACGGCGCTGGCGGTCACGGCACTCACCGGCGCGTCTCGGACCGGCGCGGTTCGAGCCGCTCACCTCGCCGACTTGTTCGGCGAGGGCGGACTCGGGGGCGTGGCCGCGATCGCCGGAGGCGGGGGCGTCGAGTTCCGCGTCCGCGGCGGGATCCCACCGTGGGGCCGCGTCGTGCGTCGCGACCTTCCCGGCCGACTGCTCGTGGGCGTCGTCGGCGGGCCCCTGCCGTCGCCGAGACTCTTGCGCAACCCGCGGTTCCTCGCGCGCGTGCGGGACGCGAGCGCGGCGCTCCCCTCGTTGCTCGAGGCGCCCGACGTCGTGGGCTTCTTCGACGCCAGCGAACGGTTCACCGACCGACTCGGACTCGCGTCCCCCGTGGTTCGCCGCGTTCTCCGGGGGCTGCGCCGGCGAGGCTGGTGGGCCGCGCAGGCGATGTTCGGCCGGAGCTTCTTCGCCCGTCCGAAACTGGCCGCGGGCCCTCGCGACGACCTGCGGTGGCTGAGCCGCGGCGGGTTCCGCGTCGTGGGCCTGTCCGCGGCGGCGACCGGCGCGCACGTGACGCACCGCGGCTCGCTCTCTCGATAGATCGGGCCACGCTCGCGCAACCGTTTTAATGGGCCACCGGTCTCGCCGCGCCCCATGACGCGCAAGCCGGCCCGGATGTACCGAAAGGTCGAGGGCCAGGTCTACACCCGCCGGGAGTACATGGGCGGGGTCCCGAACTGCCGCATCTCTCAGTTCGACACGGGCAATCTGCACGGTGAGTTTCCCGTCGCACTCTCGCTCGGCACCGAGGAGGCCGCGCAGGTCCGGGACATCGCGCTCGAGGCCGCGCGCATCAGCGCGGTGCGCGTGATGGAGAAGGCCGCACTGAACGAGTACCATCTGAAGGTACGTCGCTACCCGCATCAAATCCTGCGCGAGCACAAGATGGCGATGGGCGCCGGCGCGGACCGGATCTCGGACGGCATGCGCGCGGCGTTCGGCAAGCCCGTCGGCCACGCCGTGCGGGCGGAGATCGGCAGCGAGCTGCTCACCGTCTACACGACCGAGGCGCACGTCGAGGACGCCAAGGAAGCGTTGCGCAAGGCGTCGCACAAGCTCCCCTGCCCGACGCGCGTGGTCGTCACGCGGGCTTCGTAGCGACCGGCCGAACGACCAGCACCGGGCACGGTGCGTGGTTCACCACGGCGCTCGAGACGCTGCCGAGCAGCAACCGCTTCGCGGTGGAAAGGCCCCGCGAGCCGATGACGAATAGGTCGGTCGGGTGCTGCTCGAGGTGCGAGAGGATCTCGTCGACCACCACGCCCTCGTAGCTCACGCCCGTCACGGTGGCGACGCCCCGGGCCTCCGCGGTCTTGACGGCCGCCTCCACGATCTCCCGGTAATGGCCGATCTCGCTCGGAGGGACCCCGGCCGGCACGTACGGTTCGCTGGTGCTGATGTAGACCGGCACCAGGGGGGCCACCGAGACGATCACGAGGTCGCTGCCGTAGCGTCGCGCGAGGTCGACCGCGCAGTCCAGCGCCGCGTCTGCGTTGGGGGAGCCGTCGATCGCGACGGTGATCCGGTGAAACGTAGGGGGTGCCATCGCGCCGGTCAGCGGACGCGAGCTAAAGGGGATTGCGCGGCGACTCCCGCGGTCCCGGCCGCGAGCGTCGAGCGGGTCGGTTGAGGCCGCGAATCGAACGAATGCCGACGCAATGCTTTTCTACCGAGCGCGGGCCTCTTGTCGAGCGATAGGTGTTCCGTGCCCCCGGTCTGCAGTAACTGCGGCGCGAGCGATTTTGTCTGGGCGAACGAGCTCAAGACCGGCTCGATCGGCGGGGGAACGCTCTCGCTCCGGTCGCGCGGCGAGCTCTCGATGGGGACGCGCATCTGCAAGGCCTGTGGGCATGCTGACCTCTTCCTGAAGGACCCGTCGATCCTCCGTCAACCCCACACGTGGCGCCCGGGCGAGTTCGTCCCGATCCCTTCCAACCCGGCGCACTCGGCGCATCACCACGGCTCGAACTCCTCGCCGGCTGCTCCCGCCGCCACGGCCCCTACCGTGACGGCCCCACCGCCCGTCGCCCCGGCACCCCCGGCTCCGCCCGCGCCGATGCCACCGGCGTCTCCCCCGATCTCGGCGCCTCCGCCGCCCCCGCCGGCCCCCGATCTGCCGACGACCGATCCGGCTCCCGCCGACTCCGCGCCGAACCCCGACGCGGCTCCTCGCAAGAGTTCACGTCGGAAGAGCAAGCCGAAGACGACCGACGCTTAGCGCCGCCCCGATCGACCGGGCGCTGCTCTAGCCCAGCTCCTCACCGTACGCGTCGATTCGATACGTCCGTTCCCCGGCGACGCTCGTCCCCGATGCGTCGATCAGCCGACCCGGGTCGGAGGAGAATAGCGGGGCATGGATTTGAACCATGGATCTACGGGTTATGAGCCCGTCGGGATTTCAGGACGGTCGGTGAAGCCGGCCGCTTTCCTGACTACCCTACCCCGCTGCGGTGCGACCCAGCAGCGCTCGGTATAAGGGACCTTCGACCGCGGTGGGCTCCGTCCGAGGGTCCGCGGCGGACCGGGCTCAACCGGCCGCCGGTAGCGCCCCTCCTTCTTCGAGGAGCAGCTTGATCGCTTCGCGCGGGACACCGTTCGCCCGCTGGGCGATCGATTCGATCATCGCGCCGTCCATGCGGAACGGCGTTTTTGCGAGCGCGCTCTGGACGATCCGTCGCATGTCGGCCGGTCCGACCGGCTTGAACTCGAGGACCGTGCAGCGAGAGAGCAGCGCGCGGGCGAGCCCCTCGACCCCGTTACACGCGAGAATGTAGACGGACCAACCGCCCTCTCCTTCCATCGCCGGGCGTAGGTCGTGCTGCGCGGACGGACTGAGCGCTTCGACCTCGTCGAAGAACAGTATCCGGAAGGGAGCTCCTCCGAGCGGTGGGACCCGCGAGCGCATGATGATGTCCGGTAAGCTTTCGTGGCCCCGATTGTCGAACGACTTCAACTCGCTGAAGTTGGCCTCGAAGTTCTCGCCGAGCGCCTCCCGACCGAAGGCGCGGGCGGCGGCGGTCTTGCCGACCCCGGGGGGACCGTGCAGCAGGAGGTGGGGAGGGACCACGGTGCCGTTGCGCACTCCCGCAAGGATCCGCCGAAGCCGCGCGACCGCGAGCTCTTGCCCGAGCACGTCGTCGAGCGACTGCGGACGGAAGTCCTCGATCGAGAGTCGCCGCCGACCGCCGTTCTCCATCGGCGTAAAATCGAACGGTCAGAATATCAATCCAGCGGCGGCCAAAGGGTCCCCGCTTCCAACCGAGCGAACGGGAAAGCCTCAAGAGACCGACCGGCGGCCCACGTCCTCGCACGGTCGACCGACCCGACCCCGAGGGTACCCGGGTGGGCCGCTCGCGAGACTCCTCGCCGGTCGATCCTAACTCAGGGGTTTCGACGTCGGCCAGGCGCCGGCGTTAGGGAGCCTTCCCCGTCGTGGCGCCTCCCATCGCCTCGGGGAGTGCCGGACCTTCTTGCGATTTCCCGAGCGCCGCCGACGGACCGCCGGTTTTCGCGCGCGACGACTCCGCTATTTTAGCCCGAACCGTTTCCCGGATCCGGGCGAGGGGACGCGGGGCCGGTCGGCTCCGGTCGTTCCGATGGTGGGAAATCGGTACGCGCGGGAGGAGGTCGCCCCGGGTATCTGGCAGTTCCGGGGCGCTCACGACTGGGACCTCGGGGTCAACGCGGTTGCGGTGGTATCCGGGAAACGGGCCGTCGTCGTCGATAACCTCTATCGTCCCGCGGACGCGCGGCGGATGTTCCGACACCTTGAGCGGGAGGGGATCGAACCCACCGCTCTGGTGAACACCCATTGGCACACGGACCACACGATCGGGAACGGCCTCTTCGGCTGCCCCGTTTGGGCCCACGTGACCGGCCCGAAGCTCCTCCGGAAGTACTGGCCGCAATGGGTCGGCGAGCCCCACGACCCGAGAGCCGGCGGGTTGCGCTTGCGCGCCCCGGACCGGCTGTTCCGGCGGAGCGCCTCGCTCGACCTGGACGGGCTCCGGATCGAGCTCCTCCACGTGCCGGGACATACGCCCGACTCGGTGGGAGCGTTTCTTCCGGAACCGCGGATCTTCATCGCTGGAGACACCGTCATGATGCTTCCGTTCGTGCGCTTCGGCGACAGCGGCCAGGAGATCCGCTCCCTGGAACGGATCCAGCGGCTCCGACCTCGAACGATCCTCCAAGGGCACGGTCCGCCCTGCACCGCGGCCCGGCTGAGCGGTGACATCCGGTATCTTCGTCGCGTTCAGGAGGAAGCGAGCGAGGCGCACCGGGTCGGTACCTCGAGAGAGTCGTTCTCGCAGTTACCGCTCGAGCGGTTCCTTCCGCCGGCGAGGTGCCGGACGACGCCAAAGGACTACGAGGCCGCGCATCGTTCGAACCTCGCGAAGGTCTGGGACGAGACGCTCGCCGCTCGATAGCGCGCGACCGGCACGGCTCGTTCCGAGCACCGGCCCCCGACGAGCTCGTCGACCACGGAACGGGCCGTGCACGACCGGAGCCCTCGCCTCGAGATACCCGACGCGCACGATCGGAGAGTAGGGGGCGAATCCTACCGCCCGCCGAGGTCGAGCGAGCGCGAGCCGCGGGAGGGATTTGAACCCTCGGCCTGCTCCTTACCAAGGAGCCGCTCTGCCAGCTGAGCCACCGCGGCGCACGCTCGACACGACGCCTACGTCTTCTTCCGCTTTCCTCTCGCGACGGACGACTCCCCGTCGCGGCTCCAAGGGAATCCCGTGGACTCTTCTTCCCAGTTCGTCCGCGGAAGGGCGACGGGGGCCCGCTTCGCGAGAAACGCTTCCATGCCCTCCCGCTGACCCCGCGTGCCGAACAACTTCGCCCAGAGGTCCAGCTCGTAGGCGAGACCGCCGTCGATGTCCGGGTCGATCGACTCCAGCAGCGCGAACTTCGCCGCGGCGAGAGCGAGCGCGGACTTGGTCGCGAGTTCCTCCGCGAGAGCGAGCGAGCTCGGCAGGAGCTCGGACCGGGGGACGACCCGGTCCACGAGACCGGCCGCTTCGGCGGCTTCGGCCGGCACCGGGCGACCCGCGAGGATCCAACGTCGGGCCCGTGCGGCGCCGACCCGACGCGGAAGCCGGCGCGTGCCGCCCCAGCCCGGCATGATCCCGAGATTGACCTCGGGCTGGCCGA
Source organism: Thermoplasmata archaeon (assembly GCA_030039995.1). Lineage (GTDB taxonomy): Archaea > Thermoplasmatota > Thermoplasmata > Lutacidiplasmatales > UBA184 > Lutacidiplasma. Next base: position 1,796 of record JASHUL010000231.1, on the reverse strand, counting down.
ACTGCGCGTCGGTGCTGGCGACGATGAAATCGCACGCGAGGGCGACCTCGCACCCGCCTCCGTAGCAGACCCCGTGCACGGCGGCGATGACCGGCAGCGGAAGCCGTTCGATCGTGCGCGTGAGTTCTTGGCCGCGGCGTCCGTGCTCGAACGCCTCCGCCGGACCCATCGGCGCCATCTCCCGGATGTTCGCCCCGGCGGCGAACGCCTTCTCGGCCGCGCTCGCGAGAACGACCGCGCGGACCTCGGGGTCCTCGACCGAGTCGCGGAGACGGACCGCCAGCTCGTCCAGAACGACCCGCGAGAGCACGTTGACCGGCGGATTATCGATCGTCACGACGAGGGCGTGATCGAACCGTGCGGAGCGGACCATGTCGCCCGGCGGTTGCATGGGCGCGCCGACCCGTGCCGTCCTATTTATGCCGCGCGCCTTCCGCCGGGACACGGAGGGGAGGACGCTGGCGCGGGCGGTCGTCTCGACCTGGTACGGAGTGTTCCTCGTCGACGGCGACCGCGTCCTCCGTGCAGTGCGGCCGCCGATGGCGGTCGAGGAGCTCGCCGAGCGGGCGTCCCGGCGCCGGGCCGGCCGCACCACCCCCGAGGAGGAGGAACTCCTGGCGTCGCGCGGGGCGGAAACCTGGACCTCGCGCGACCGTCGCCTCGCCGACCGAGGGCTCGTCTGGGACGTCCGAGCTCCGGCCGAGCCCCCCGACCCGGACCGATCGCCGGAGGATTCGATGCAACGGCAGGCCTTGCTGGCCGCGGCGGAGCGCGGGCTCTCCGACGCGTGGGACCCCTCGGTCCACGTGGAAGAGGCGGTGCGGGCCGCCTCGGACCTCGACCGCGTCGCGAACCTGGTCGGGGAGCGTCTGGCCAGCTGGGTGGGTCGCGACGCCCCGGACATCGACCCGGCCAACCCTGACGCCGCCGCTCGCCGCGTGCTCGAAGGAGCGACCGAGGCGGCGTTCGGACCCGGCGACGAGGCCGTCGCGCGGTCGCGTCTCCGACTGGCCGAGCTGTACCGCGCGATCGTCCTGACGCGGGCGGAGTTGAGTCGTGCCGTCGAGGGCGCCGTCCCCGCCAGCACCCCGAACTTGAGCGCGCTGCTCGGTCCGGACCTCGCCGCGCGGCTTCTCGCCCAAGCCCGTGGCCTCGACCGACTCTCCCGCCTGCCGGCGAGCACGATCCAGGTCCTCGGGGCGGAGCGGGCCTTCTTCGAGCACCTGCGCGGTCGGGCCCCGCCGCCCCGTCATGGCCTCCTCTTCCTTCACGCCGCGATCCAGTCCGCCCCGCGTCCCGAGCGGGGAAAGCTCGCCCGCACGCTGGCCGCGAAGGTCGCGATCGCCGCCCGCCTGGACCAGGCGGGGTCGCCCGTGGATACGACGCTCCTGCGGGCCTTCGAAGCGCGACGCGGTCGACTCAAAGAGGCTCGCGCCCGTCGCGGCGAGCGTCGCCCGCGACGGTCGTCAGGGAAGCCACTTCACGCTGCAGCCGGCGACCGGTAGTTCCGACGGTACGACCTTCTCGCCGCGGAGCGCCTGGTCCAGGGCCCGCTCCAGGTAGTGCTCGGTCGCCCGCTCGGCGTGCTGATGGTCGTTGTCGATGCGGCCCTGGAAGAGGAGGTGGCGGTCCCGGTCGAACAGCATCGGATGGGGCGTCACGAGGGCGCCGTACGCGTGCGCGACCGCCTGCGACTCGTCGTGCAGGTACGGGAACGGGTAGTGATGGTCCCGGGCCCGGCGAACCATCGACTCGAACCGGTCCTCCGGGTAGGCGCGCGCGTCGTTCGAGTTGAT
>JASHUL010000021.1 GCA_030039995.1 Thermoplasmata archaeon | reverse complement strand
CGGTCGGCTCGCCGGGGTCGGGGTGACGATCCCGAAGGAGGCCGAACGGGAGCTCCGTCAGCTCGAGCATCCACCGGAGAGCGCGACCTGGTCCGAAACGGTCGGTCGGCTGGCGGAGGTCGACCGGGCGCTCGCCACCGCGCAACAGTCGTACGTGACCGAGTCCCGCGTCCGGGCGATCCAGGTCGGAACCTGGGCGGGCCTCACGTCCGCCCGCCAACGAGAGTTCGACGAGCTGCTCGACGCGGCCGCCGCGCCGGCCGCCGACGGGCGGGTCGCCGAGGCGATCGACCAGATCCATCGCTCGCTCGCCGAGGGGCTCCCGGAGGCCCACGCCCGTCGTGAGGCGGTCCGAACCGGCGCGACGCGGATCGCGTCCGCGGCGCGGGAGTACGGGGCGACCACGTCCCGACTCGACTCGGCCCTGGCGGCCGACGCCGACGCCCCGGTCGAGCGGTGGCCCGAGACGGTCGAGGCGGTCGAACATGCGCTCGCGGACGTCGGGGAGAGCTTGCGCGACCGCGGACAGCAGGCGCTCGAGTCGCTGAAGAGCGCGCTCCAGGCGACGCGGGAGTACGGCGTCGACCCGACCGCAGCCCAACAGGCGGTCGAGGTCGCGTCGGCGAAGATCGTCTCGGTGCCCCCGTCCGAGATCCCGGGGTTGCTCACCGAGGCTCGCCGGGCCGCGGAAGAGCCGATCGTCGCCGTCGTGGCGGGCCTGCTCGACGAAGTTCGACCCCGCATCGCGGAAGCCCGTCGCCTCGGACGGGACCCGACCGAGGTGTTCGCCGCGATGAATCGGGCGCGCGAGGCACTGCGGCTCAAGATCTACTCCGAGGCGCTCGCCGCGAGCCAGGAGGCGGTCGACCGGGTCGGCCAATTGACCGAAGACCTCGACACCGTCCGCGACGAGCTCGCCGGGCTCGAAGAGATGCTCGACCGGCTCCGGCGCGTCAACTTCTCGACCGAGACGTTCGAAGCGCAGATGCAACGGGCCCGCACGCTCCTCGAGAAATCGGATGCGGCCGCCGCCCGCCAGATCCTCCAGGAGACGGTGCTCGCCGTCGGCCGGGAGGCGCTCCAGTTCTTCCTCCAGCGCTGGAACGCGCTCGACGGGGTACGCGAGTACGCCCGCGAACGAGGATTCCTACCGGCGAAGATCGACGCGGAGATGAGCGAGGTCCATACCCTCCTCGAGGGGGGCAACCTCACCGACGGCGTCGAGCGGCTCGCGCGGGTCGAGGTGACGATGCGGACCGCGGCCGAACCGTACGTGGCCCGCCGGATCGAGGAGATGGAGCGCGGGTTCACCGACATTCCGGACGAGGCGCTGGCCGCGCCCACTCGACGGCTGCTCGCCGACGCGGACGTGACGCTCCGGGTCAAGCGGGACCTCGTCGGAGCGATCGATAGTCTCCGGCGGGCGGAGCGGGACTTCGCCTCGGTCTTCGCCGCGCACGCGTCGTCGCTCGTCGAGCAGCTCGAGGTCGAGGGTCGCGTGCTCGACTCGATGGGGGGAGCGGGCGACGAGATCCAGCGCCAGATCGACGAGGTGCAGCAGATCTTCAACATGGGCGACTTCGTCCAGGCGTCGCGGGCGTCCCAGGAGATCCGCAAGCGCGCCCAGCAACAGCAGCTGGTCCGCAGCGAGGAGGCGGTCTCGCACGCCAAGCTCGCGCTGGTCGAGCTCGAGACGATGGGCGTCGACCTCGGTAAGTTCCGCGCCCAGCTCGAGACGGCCCAGTCCGCCGCGCGGGCGGCCCGCTACGCGGACGCCTATCGAGCGGCGACGCAGCTGGAGGAGTCCGCGCAGCGGACCTGGACGGCCGGGCAGGAGATCGCGGAGCAGGTCAACCGGGCGCAGGAGCTCTTGGGCAAGGTCCGGGAGGCGGGGACCGACCCGACACCGTACTACGAACCGCTGCGGGACGCGCGGGTCGCGTTCCAGGCGCTCGACTTCGATACCGCGCGGGCGCTGTTGGAGAAGGTCCAAACGGGGCTGGGCAGCGAGGAGGCGCGGGCCGAGACGACGCGGCTCCTGGTCGAGATCGACCGGCTGATCGAGGACGGCCGACGGCTCGGGCTCCCGATGGAGGCGTTCGCGGCCCGGCTCGCGGCGATGCGGACCGAGCAGACGACCGCGCCGCCCGAGGCGACCCGCACCGAGGCCCGGTTGGTGCATGACGAAGTGGTCGCGCTCGTGCGTCCGGTGCTCGAGGAGAACCTCCGCGGGCTCGAACGCGACCTCGATATCGCGCGCGGGGCGGGCGTCGACGTCGACCGGATCCTCGCACCGCTCTCCGAGGCCCGCCGGCGGATCTCGCTGCCGGTCCCTGCCGGGGCGGCGGCGCTCCTGGACGAAGCGCGCGCCGAGTTCGTCGATACTCGGGGCTTCGTCGAGCACGCGGAGCGCGTCGCGAAGCGCGCCCGCGAGGCGCTTGCGCAGGCCGACCTTCTCCACGTAGAGGTCCCGTCGCTGCGCTCCGCGATGGAGCGACTCGAGAGCGGGCTCGCGCAGCGCCAGTACGCCCGGGTCATCGAGCTCGGCGGTCCGCTCGAGCGAGAGCTGCTCCAAGCGACGTATCAGCACGTTTCGAAGACCCTCGCGAGCTTCCAGGCGATGCTCACGCGGCTCCGCCGCGAGGGCAGCGACACGACGGTCGCCGAGAACCTCCTCCACCAGGCGCGGATGGCGCTCGACGAAGGGAAGGCGGTCGAAGCGCTCCAGCTCGCTGGCCGCAGCGAGTCCGAGCTCGAGCGGGCGGACCTCCAGCGTCGGGTCGCGGAAGGCTCGGTCCAGTCGGCCGAGCGAGCGCTCCACCGGTCGCAGAGCGAAGGGGTCCGGGCGCCGCTCGCGGCCGAGAACGTCGCGGACGCGAAGGTCGCGTTCGGCGAGCGGGACTATCCGTCCGTCCTCGAGCACGCGCTGGCGGCGTCCGATGCGCTCGGCGTCGCGCGCGAGAACCATCGGCGCGCGCGGGACGCCGGCGTCACGGCCGAGCGTCAGCTCGCGGAGGCCGCCGCGCTCGGCGCGGATGTCCTCGAGGCGACGCAGCGGCTCGGCGAGAGCCGTCGACTCACGGACGCGGGCCAGTACCCCGAGGCGATCCGCGCGGCCCGGGAGTCGACCGAGACCGCCCGATGGGCGATCGAACGGATGTTCACCGGCCCGCTCGGCGAATTGCGCCGCATCGTCGAGCAGGGACGGAAGGAGCGGCTGACGACCGAGCTCGACCCGGTCGAGGCGATCGTCGCCGAAGGCGAGGCCGCGCTCCGGGCGCGGGAGTGGACCCACGTGCGCGAGGCGATCGACCGCGCGGAGCTCGCGAGCCGACGCGCGTTCGAATCGGTCGTCGACGCGCGATGGCGCGAGGTCGAAGCGGAGTTGAACGCCGCCGGGTCGAGCACCCCGGTCGAGGCGGCCCGACGCGAGGAGGTCCGGCAGCGGCTCGCGGGCCTTCGCGAGCGACGGGAGTTCTCGGCGGCGCTCGAGCTCGTGCGCGCCGAGGTCGAGCTCGCGCGCCGTCGCCGCCGGGACCGCGTCGACGCGCAGATCGCGGAGCTGAAGGCGCAGCTGTGGGTCGGCGAACGGCTCGGGCTCGACACGACGCCCGTGATGCAGACGTTCAGCGAGGCGCGGAGCGCCGCGGACGCCGGCAAGCTCGACGAGGCGCTGCGCCTCCTCAAAGGGGCCCTGCCGGCGCTCGAGAAGTCGGTGCGCGACCCGTTCGCCCGCCGGTTCAAGGACGTCTCGACCGAGCTCAACTTCGCCCACGAAGGCCTGCACGTCAGCATCGGTCCGCTGCCCGAGCGCCTCAAGGAGATCGAAGCGTTGAACGCGGACGGTCACCTGATCGACGCCGCCCGCGCGCTTCTCGCCGCGGAGGAGGAGCTGAACCTGCGGAAGTCGCTCCACCGCGAGCTCTTGAACCTCCACTATCTGATCGACGCCGCGCTCGTCCGCGCGCAGCAGAATCGCGTCGACACGGGACCCGCGCGCGAGCTGCTCGCGGAGTCGATCCGCCTGCGGGAGAGCGATTACTCGGCGGCGCTCGCCAAGGCCCGCGAGGCGCTCCGGTTGCTGCAGGGCGAAGCGGCGCCCGCGACGAGCGCCACGGCGCCCACACCCGCCCCCAGTGCTCCGTCGACGACGGCGGCGTTCTGGCCGTTCCGACGGCCGCCCACCGAACCGTAGCCCTAGCTCGAGACAAAGCTCGAGGCGGCCCCGATGGGGGGGAGCCCGGGCGGACCGCGGGGGGGACCGAGCGGGAGGCGGTCGTACTCCACCGTGTGCTTGATCCCGCGACGGCGCAAGAGCACTGAGACCTGCTCGGTGATCTGCACGACCTCCTGACAGCGGGCGGGCTTGGTGAAGTAGAACTCGGCCCGACGTTCGTCCGAGAGCGGAAAGATCAGACGGAGACCGAAGGCGTCCTGGCGGTTGTAGCCGGTCGGCTTGCGGTCCCCCTTGAGGTCCCGGAGGTTCTCGTCCAGCAGCACTTCGGGCAGGAGCGGGTCGGTCTCCTTCACGAACGGCCGGTTCATCTCGACGACCCGACGGTGGATCTCGGGGTAGACCCGAACCAGGTCCTTGTACGAACGGTGTGGGTCGAGAAGGATGTGGCCGCTGCGAGCCTTGACGGGCGGGGTCACGGCGGCAAGAGCCGCGCGGCCCTCTTAGAGACTTCGGGCCGAGAGGTACCGAGCGCCGACCCAGGCGGCCGGTCGGGCCCCCGCTCGGGGAAAGGCTCAAACATCGCACCCGTTACGGAGCGCCGGCGCTCCCGTAGTCTAGTGGTCAAGGATAGAGGCCTCTCGAGCCTCTGACGCGGGTTCAAAACCGTCGGTCCCGACGGACCGATGAGGGAAACTCCCGCCGGGAGCACCTCCCCCACCGCTCACTTCCCCGGGGCACGCCACCGGCCCCCCATGCGTGTCCTCCGGATCTCACCGCCCTGGGGGAATCTACGAACGGGAAAGCAAATGAG
>JASHUL010000230.1 GCA_030039995.1 Thermoplasmata archaeon | reverse complement strand
ACGTTCGGCTACGTGCTGATCAAGGGCAGCACAACGACCGAGGGGATCTACGACACGGTCACGTTCAACGGCAAGGGGTCCGCCTCGACCCCGCCCGACTTCGAGGTGAACGGGAACGCGTACACTCCGACGAACACGCTGCTCTACGACGCCGAGTTCATCCTGGGCGGGAACGGCGGCGGCACGAACGCCATCCTGCAGTCGATCAGCGCGACCGCCCAGCTGCGCTACCTCAACCTCTCCTCGGACTACGTGAGCGTCCCCTCGGCCTACGACTACGGGGACAACACCGCGGAGACGTCCATGGGCGTCGCCGCGACGTACTTCGGCTCGGTCGAGAACCTGACGACCGGTCCGTCGATGCTCTACGGGCTCTGGAACACCACGAACGGCGCCTGGGGCGTCGCGGCTCCGTCCACGTCGTGGACGCTCGACATCACCGGACTCCCGAGTTACGCGTTCGCTTTCCTCCAGAACGACACCGACTTCACCGCCAACGAGCCGGCCCTGGCCTACTGGCCGGGGGCGACGAGCGGGGCCCTGACCACGACCGTGCCCGCGCTGCTCGGAGGGCACTCCTATGTCCTCGAGGTGTACGCGAACGGCTACACGACGGGGTCGTTCCTGTTCAGCGGGTCGACGACGACGAGCGAGACGCTCACCGCCGATACGAGCGAGTTCGACACCCCCGTCTACCTCAACACCAACGCCCAGGCGACGTCGTTCGGCGCCTCCGGGGTCGCCGGAGTCCAGGCGAAGAGCGGTAACCTCTGGATCAACACGACGTCGTCGACCATCGCGGCGCCGTTCCGGATCCTGAACGACGACCAGTTCCCGACGTTCCTCTTGTTCGCGGAGTACGACCTCTCGACGAACATCTACCTCAACGCCTTCGTCCAGGCCCCCTCGACCTTCAACTACACGTCGTCGACGGACACCACCCTCACGTACATTCACGGATGGACCCAAGGGTACTACTTTGACTACGGTTCCGGGAAGTTCTCCGTCACGAACACGACGGTCGTGGGCGACTCGACCGTCTTTTACGACAGCGGGCAGACGGCGGTGGCGCTCGCGGCCGTCGAGTTCTGGTGGACGTTCCATTCGGTCGCGTCCCACATCGTCTCCGAACAGGACAGCTTCGGGGTGGACGTCTACTTCGGCACGGGCACGACGGTCACCGACGTCTCGGCGTCGACCGGCGCGATCGGGGTCGTGCTGTACGCCACGATCGACGGAGTGGCCCGGAACGCGCTCGCGAGCGGGACCGATATCGAGGGCGAGCAGTCGGTCGCGGCCTACGCGGAGGAGGCGCTCTCCTCGACGGTCGACAACGCGACCGCGGAGGACGGCGCCTTCGCCCTCGTGGCGACCGACGTCACCGACTGCACGTTCGACGGCGTTACGGCGACTTCGGACTCCGACGGCGTCTCCGTCGGGACGGCGACCGGGTCGACGTTCGAGGACCTCTCGGTGACGGGAGGGGCCGCGGGCTCGATGGAGGACCTCACCAAGGCGACCCTCACGAACGTCGCGCTCTCGGACACGGGCGCGTTGGGGATCGACACGATCGACGAGTCGACCGTGACGAACCTCACCGTGACCGGAGGGGTCGAAGGGATCGTCGTCGACGGAGCGCACTACCTCAGCTTCTCGAAGGTGACGGCCTCCGAGGACGCGATCGGCGCGCTGGTGGAAGGTGCGACGGTCCTCAACCTCACGGACGTGGTCGCGGAGACGGGCGGACTCGGCGTTGCCGCGGAGGCGACGCACACGATCCGTGCCACGGACGCGAGCGCCTCGGACGCCTCGGTCGCCCTCGGCTTCGAGACGAGCCTCGGCATCACTGTGACCGACCTCTCGGCGACGTCCGGCGCGCTGGGGCTGCTCTCGGACCTCGACGACTGGCTCAACCTCACGACGTACAACGCGACGGAGAGCGCGCTGTCGACCGACTACTTCGACACGTCCGCGCTCGGAGTCGTACCCACCGCCGCCGTCTACTCCTACGAGGACCAGAACTCGACCCTCGTCACCGGCGTGGCGAGCGCCTACAACTACGGCGTCGTCTCGAACGACTCGAACTACCTGACCGTGACCGGCCTCCACGAGGTCAACGGAGTGTGGGGCGTCGCGCTCACCGACACCCGGAACACCACGATCGGAACCTCGCTGTTCTACGGCAACACGATCGGGATCTGGACTTCGGGCACGTTCGACCTCTCGGTGGACGTCGACACGATCGAAGCCTCGACGAGCTACGGGCTGTGGGTCGCGGACGGGAACGGCGCGATCGTCGCGCACTCGAACTTCGTCGGCAACAACGGCGCGTCCACCGACGGGGTCTACTCGAGCGCGCACCTGCAGGCGGGTACCTCCGGGGTCAGCAACATCACGTTCAATTTCGGAGGGCTCGACAACTACTGGTCGGATTGGAACTCGAGCGTCGGCCCGTACACGATCGCGCCCGGGATCTCCGACCCGGACCCGCTCAGCGCGTTCTACTCGAACTGGCTCGCGTTCGTCGAGACCGGCCTTCCGCACGGCACCGTGTGGGGCGTGCTCCTGGACGGAACCTCGTTCGAATCCGGGCTGCCCCTCGTGATCTTGCCGTCGTACTCCACGGGCGACCCGACGTTCGCCTACACCGTCGAGGCGCCGGACATCTATGCCGCCACCCCCGCCTCGGGCTCGGTCGACTACACGGGCGCCGCGAACGTGACCGTCCCGATCAGCTTCATGTCGATCGGCTACGCCGTCACGTTCCAGGAGACGGGCCTCGCGACGGGAACGACATGGAACGCGACCCTCAACGGGGTCACGATGTCGAGCACGACCACGTCGGTCGGGTTCGTGGAGATCGCGGGCACCTACGACTGGTCGGTCGCCGCGGCCGGCTACACCGTCGCGCCCTCGAGCGGCTCCGTCGTCGTCCCCGGCTCGGACACGACGATCAACGTGACGTTCAAGCTGATCCCGACCTACGATGTGACGTTCTCGGAGAGCGGGCTCCCGTCCGGCACGAGCTGGTCGGTCACGTTCAACGGGACCGAGCAGTCGTCGACCACGACGTCCATCGTCTTCACGACGCCGAACGGGTCGTACTCGTACTCCGTCGGCTCGGTCAGCGGCTACACCATCACCTCGCCGAGCTCGGGTACGGTACCCGTGTCCGGTGCGGCCCAGACGGTCGACGTCACGTACGCCGCGACCCCGCCCTCGACCTACGCGATCACGTTCACGGAGAGCGGTCTCCCGTCGGGCACGATGTGGTCGGTCACGCTCGCGAGCTCCACGCTCACCTCGACCACGACCACGATCGTCTTCCAGGAGGCCCCCGGTACCTACGGCTACACGGTCGGCGCGGTCACGGGCTTCGCCCCGCTGCCGGCCTCCGGCTCGGTCAACACGACGACCGGCGCCCAGTCGGTCTCGGTGACGTTCAGCGCGCTGACCCCGACCTACACCGTCACCTTCACGGAGTCGGGCCTCCCGACCGGAACGAACTGGAGCGTCGACCTGAACGGGACGACGCACTCCTCGACGACGACCACGGTCACGTTCCAGGAAGTGGCGGGCAGCTACCCCTACACCGTCAGCTCCGCGGCGTCCGGGTACGTCGCGAGCCCCGCGAGCGGGACCGTCACGGTGACGTCGAGCGGCGGGTCGGAGACGATCACGTTCTCGACCTCGTCGTCCACCTCCGGCTTCCTCGGGCTCAGCAACCTTGACTGGGCGGTCATCGGGGTCGTCATCGTGCTGGTCATCGTGGCCGGCGTGGCCGCGCTCCTCTTGCGCCGACGCGGCGGTTCGGGCTCGTCGGGGTCGGGACGCGGCGGGAACCGCTCGTCGTCCGACTCGGGCAGCTCGGGATCGGAGTCGGGCGAGACCGGCGAGGCGTACGAATAGGACCCCGGTGCGGGGCGAGACGCCGGGCCGCCCGCGCGAGCGTTTATGACGAGCGCGGGGGTCCCCGGCTCCGTAGCGGAGCCGCCGTGGACGAACCCCCGGACGACCTGAGGCAGCTGCTCGCCCTCCCGATCCTCGGGTTTCCCCGCACCTCGACCGACCGTCGTCGGATCGCGTTCCTGTGGAATCCGGAGCGACGGATCGAGTTGTTCGTGCTCCCGCTCGACGGCGGTGAGCCGCGTCCGGTGACCCACGGTACGTTGCCCAAGTCTCCGCGGACCTCGATCCACTGGAGCCCGGACGACCGGTCCCTCCTGCTCGGCATCGACTCCGAGGGTAACGAGCTCCATGACCTCGTCGAGTTCGACCTCGAGACAGGGGACGACCGCCACCTGACCTCGGACCCGACGTGCCAGCGGTGGCCGGTCGGGTACTTCCCGGACGGGCGAGGGGTGGTGTACGCCTCCGACCGCGGCCGGCCGGGGGAACGGCGTCAGATCGACCTCTGGCGCGTCCCGACAGGAGGAGGCGCGGAGCAGCGTCTCACGCACCACGCGCAGCCGGTCGGCCCGTGGTACCTGCGACATGCCGTCTCGCCGGACGGACGGCAGCTCCTCTACTCGGCCAGCGATTCCGACAACCCTCGCGACCTCGGCGTCTACCTCGCCGGCGTGGACGGCAGCGCACCCGAACGGGTCGCCTCCGTGCGCGACGGCTCGAAGGAACAGGCCGTCGCGTGGAGCCCGGACGGGCGGCGCGTCGCGTTCTGGTCGGACGCCTTCGAGCGCCACCGGGCCGGCGTGCTCGACGTCGCGAGCCGAGAGATCCACTGGATCGTCCAAGACGCCGGGGACGACGTGCCCGTCGAGTTCTCCCCCGACTCGGGAACGCTCCTCCTGATCCGTTCCCAGGGCGTCCAGGGCCACCCGGTCCTGGTCGACCTCACCACGAACGTCGAGACGCCCGTCCCGATCCCGACGTCCGTGTACTCGGAGACGGCGTTCCTTCCCGAGGGGAGCGGCGTCGTCTCGATCCGTCAGAGCACCGACCGGCCGGACGAGGTCGTCGCCTGGCGCCGTGGGGGCGCGGGGGTGCGGGTCCTCTTGGGGCCCCGCTGGGGCGCGGTCGACCCCCGGTCGCTCCGACCGGCGAAGGTCGTGCGGTACCCGTCGTTCGACGGCCGCTCGATCGAGGCGCTCCTCTTCGAGCCGCACGGGCGAGCGGACGGCGGTCCCCATCCGGCCCTCGTGGAGGCGCACGGCGGACCGACGTACCAGTTCTCGGCGGAGTTCTACCCGTGGGCGCAGTACTTCGCGCGGCACGGGGTCGCGGTGCTGATGCCGAACGTACGGGGGAGCACCGGCTACGGCTCGACGTTCCGCGACCTGAACCTCCGCGACTTGGGCGGGGGCGACCTCGGGGACCTCGCGGCGGGGGTGGAGTTCCTCCGGGGGCTCGGATACATCGACCCGAAACGCGTCGGGATCGAGGGCGTCAGCTACGGCGGGTTCCTGACGTACTTCGCGCTCACGAAGCGCCCGGAGCTGTTCTGCGCCGGGTGCGCGGTCGCGGGCGTCTCGGATTGGCCGCTCTGCTACGCCCAGGAGGCGCCCGCGCTCCAGCAACTCGACCGTGAGCTCCTCGGAGATCCAGAGGAGAACCGAGCGCTGTGGGCGGACCGCAGCCCCGTGAACTTCGCCGAGCGGGTGCGCGCCCCGATCCTCATGATCCACGGCGCGAACGACCCGCGTTGTCCGGTCGACCAGGCCCGGGTCTTCCGGGACGCCCTCGTGCGAGCGGGTCGGGTCGAGGGTCGGGACTTCGAGTACCTCGAGTTCTCCGACGAGGGCCACTGGAGCTGGGACGTCGAGGAGATGTTGCGGACGTTCGGCCCGATGACCGACTTCTTCCGGCGACAGTTCGATCGAACGGCCGCTCCCCAGCCCTGAGCTCTCCGCCCGCATGGAGCCGGACCGTCTCGTGGTGGTATCGGACCGAGACCCCGTGGCGACCGCCCTCCGGGAGCGGTGGGGGGTCCCTCCGGCCACCGGTGAGTTCGTCGAGGGGGTCCCGGTGCGACGTCTATCGGAGGGGGCCCTTCTCGTCGGACGGCCCGGCCCGCACATCCACGACGAGCGGTTCGACCTCCGACTTCCCCCGGTCTGGGCGGGGCGGCGACTGACCGTGATCTTCCCCTCGATCCATCGCAGCGAGCGGAACGTGGAGTGCCTCACGGTCCACCCCCTCGGCAATCCCGGTCCGAGCGCCGAGGTAGGAGGTCGTCCTCGGACGTTTACGCCGACGGACCCGCTTCTCATGACCGGGATGCTCCGGACCCTGGCGGAGCGAGGGCCCGCCGTGGGGTGGCCCGCGACGTTCGAGGCGACCCACCACGGACCCGAACTCGGCCGACCCGCGTTCTTCGTGGAGATCGGCTACGGCACCCGGCGGGGCCCGCCGGACGCCGCGGTGCGGCTGCTCGCGGAGACGGTCCCGTTCGTCCGGCCGTCTCCCGGGGACCGGGTCGCCGTCGGCGCCGGTGGAGGCCACTACATGCCGCACTTCACCGAACTCGCGATCCGGCGGCGGTGGTCGTTCGGTCACCTGCTCTCTCGCCATGCGCTCGCGGAACTTGACCGGGTCTCGGCCCGCGCCGCCTGGGACGGCACTCCCGGTGCGGAGGGGGTACTTTTCGCCCGTGCGGAGGACGCGGAGAGTTCGGTCTGGGACGGGGTCGGGCCCCGCCTCCGGGACGGCGACGCGCCCCGACGGTCGGGCGCGGAAGCGCCTACGAGCGCTTCTCGGCCGGCTTCTGGAACATGATGGCGCCGGAGCGGTAGACGGCCTTTCCGAGGCGCACCTGCTGGGTCGACGCGACGCTCGGGCTGCGCTCCGCGAGCATCAGACTCTCGACGATCTGGCGGAACAACGCGCTCTGGTTGATCTCGGGATGGCGCGCGAGGAACTCCTCCTCCTCCGGGGTGATAGTGATGTTCTTCCGAAGCATCCCTTGGGCCGGAGCCTCTACCCTCTGTCGGGGCCGCATGCGACTCCGTAGCAAGAGGACGTATAAGTGCGTATTGGCAGAACGGAACCGCTGACGGCGGATCTCGGGCGGCCGGTTATACGTCCCGGGCCGCCCGGAGGGGGCCGACGATGACGGTCGCGGACCGATGGGCGTCGAACGCCTCTCGGGCCGCGCGTCGGACGTCCGCCGGCGTCACACGGCGCAGTCGGTCCGGCCAGGTGGCCCAGTAGTCCGGCGGCAGCCCGTGGTACGCCGCTTCGACGGCGAGCTCGTGCGCATCCGCGGTCGACTCGAGGGCCAGCGCGATCTCCCCGATCGCGCTCGTGCGGACCGAGTTCAGTTCCGCGGGCGGGAGGCCGCGCCGGCGGAGGCGTTCGACCTCCTCGACCAACATCCGCACGACCTTCTCCCATCGGTCGGGACCGGTGCCGGCCGCTGCGGTCCAGCGGCCGCCGAGTCGCATCGTGTCGAGGTGGCTCGACGCATGGTACGCGAGGCCGTTCTGCTCGCGGACCCGCTGGAACAGCCGCCCGAGCAGCGGGCGCCCGCCGAGCGCCTCGTTCGCGAGGAACGCCGCGGGAAAGTCGGGGGACGACTGCGGTAGCGACGGGCCGCCGAGCCGGACCTCGACCTGCGCCCGCCCCGGAAGGTCGACCTTCACGGTCTCCGGCGGACGCGCACGGAGGGCAGGGAACCTGAGCTCCGACGGCGCCGCCCTCGGCAGCTCGTCGAACTCGGTACTCACCGCCTCGACCACCGCCCGAAGCGATGCCGACGTCGTGACCACGACCGAAGATCCGGCGCGGACGTAGTGGGCGCGATGAAATCGACGGAGAGCGGTCCGGTTGACGCGGGCGGTCGTCCGGCGGTCACCGAGGCCGGTCTCACGGTACGGGTGACCGGCCGGGAAAACCGCCCTCCGAAGCTCCCGGTCCGCCCGGGAGGCGGGCTGCGACACTTCCCGGAGCTGACGCTCCGCGAACTGTCGACGGAGACGAGCGAGGTCGTCCGGATCGAATCGGGGACGCACCACGGCGTCGGCGAGGATCGGAAGCAGCGCCCGCCAGTCGGCCGCCGGTCCCCACAAGGTCACCTCGGCGGCCTCGGGACTCGTTTCCCGGGCCAGCGTGGCGCCGGCTCGGTCGAGGCGTCGGGCGAGCGCGACCCGGTTCCACCGGCCGGCCGCGGTGGTGGTGAGATGGTTGACCATCCGGGCGACGCCGCGCTCGTTCTCTGGGTCGAAGCCCCAGCCGGCCGGACCGACGTAGGTGGCGGAAAAACTCGCCGCCCCCGCGGGAGGCGACTGGCGGACGATCCGAAGCCCGTCGATCGGGTCCGCGACCTCGAGCACGAGGGGGTTCGATTCAGTCGCCATCGGACGCAGCCTCCGTCGGCGTGTAGCGCACCACCGTGCGAGCGCTCGAGCGGAACAGCGCGCGAGCGCGCTCTCGAACCGCGTCGCGCCGGACGTGCAGCAACCCGGCGAGCAACCGGTCCTCGAACTCGAGGTCGGCGACCGTGGCGAAATACCCGAGTCGGAATCCGATGCGCGAGGCGCCCTCGTAGGCGAGGGCCGCGCCGCGGCGTACCTTGGCCCGCACGTCCGCGAGCTCGGAGGCGGTCGGACCCGTTCGGCACAGCCGTTCCACCACCCCATGGATCGCCGTCTCGAGCCGCTCCGCGGACACGCCGGCCGCCGCCTGCGCCTGGATCGTGAACAGCGAAGGGTACTCCCGCGGACGCCACTCGCTACCGGCCCGCACCGCGAGTCCGGGGTCCACGAGGGCGCGGTAGAGCCGCGACGCCGGGTGTTCGCCACCTCGACCCCAGCCGGAGCCGGCCGAGAACAGCCGGCTTTCGCCGCCCAAGATCGTGTCCAGCACCATCGTGGCGGGCGTCTCGGGGTCGCGCAGCGCCGGCGCGGGCCACCCGAGCTCGACGTACGGCGTCGTCCCGGGTCCGGACAGCTCGGCCCGGCGCTCGCCGTGCGACGGCGGCTCGACTTCCGACACCCGGACATCCGCGCCGCTGGCCGGCAGTCGCTCGAACCGGCGCCGTACGTCCCGCGCGGTCGTCGCCGGGTCAAAACCGCCCGCGACCACGAGCACCGCGTTCCGCGTTCCGTAGTACCGATGATAGTAGTCGCGCAACTCCTGGGCGGTCAGTCGCTCGATGTCGGTGCGGCGACCGAGGACTTCCCAGCGGTACGGATGGATGCGGAAGGCGAGTTGCTGGAGCTCCTCCTCCACCCGGAACTCGGGCCAGTTCTCGTTCCCTTCCCGCTCGGAATGGATGACGGTGCGTTCCCGACTGACCTCCCGATCGGTGATCAACGCGCGGGTCATCCGATCCGACTCGATGTCCAGGGGGACCGCAAGGTGGGCTCGGGGAACGGTCGAGTAGTAGGCCGTGAAGTCCGTGTCCGTGAACGCGTTCAGCACGCCGCCGACCCCGACGACCGCCTTGTCGATCTCTCCCTTCCCGTATCGCGGCGAGCCCTGGAACAGCATGTGCTCGACCCAATGCGACGCTCCGGTGATCCCCGGGTGCTCGTTCTTCGAACCGACCCTGTACCAGACCCAGACGCTCGTCGTCGTGCTCTCCGCCTGCGGAGCGAGCACGACCCGTAGCCCGTTCGCGAGCGTGAACCGAGTGACCTCCGGGCGAGCGCCGTGGCGTCGAGCCATCGATCGTCTCCGAGCCGAGG
>JASHUL010000229.1 GCA_030039995.1 Thermoplasmata archaeon | reverse complement strand
ACCACGGAGAGGACGCTCGCCGCGTAGCCGCCCCCCGACCCCGGGAAGATCGTGCTGAAGGCGTAGCCGGCGACGACGGTCGAGATGCCGATCGGAAGGATCGCGATCGTCGCGAAGATCGTCTTCCCGCGAAACGTGCGGTTGAGGATCGAAGCAATGCCGAGCGCGAGCCCGAACTGGAGCGCGAGCGCGCCCAGGGTCAGCCAGAACGTGTTCGCGATCCACGTGTAGAGGCCGTAGCTGACGTTCGCCTGGTAGTTGTAGAACGTGAACGAGAGGATCGGCGTCTGAAAGCTGAGGACGACGGCGTCAAACGCCGGGTAGAAGGCGAAGTACGCGACATACGCGAGGGCCGGAACGACGAAGAGGAACGGCAGCAGTTGCTCGCGATGACGTCGATAGAATCCCGCCACCGGGGCGGAGGGGCGACCCTCGTCCCGGTGGTCGGACATGAATGGGTTGATGCGTGCTCCCTACTTCGACCGACCTACACGTAGAGCGGCCCGTAGCCCCCGGACGCGTACGTCGACGCCGCCGAGGCGCTCACGCTGCTGCTGAGGTACGACTCCATCGCGGAGTTGGCTGCGTTCGCATCCGAGACGAGGGCCGACCAAGAGCCGCCGCCCGTCCCGTCCAGGATGTACGGCGTGTAGATGTCGTCGTAGAAGATCCCCACCCAGTTCTCGATCCAGGGCACGGGGGGCCGGAAGACCGGGTTCTCGAGCGCCGCCAGGATCGCCGCGTCGACCACCGACTGGTTCGACGGGAGGTTCTGGTAAGCCGCCGCATTGACCGCCGGGTTACCCGTGTCCACCATCAGGATCTGCTGGGCATGCGCAGACAGTAAGTACTGCGCGAAGAGCTGGATCGCCCAGAGGTTCGTCGCCCCGCTCGGGATCGCCAGCACGTCGCCGCCGATCACGTGGGCCGCCGCGTGGGTGCCGGTCCCGTTCGGGCCGGGGTAGACCCAGAGGGTGTTCGAGTTCATCGCGGGGAACGAGTCGTTGCCGCCGGTCAGGAGCGGATAGACGTACGGCCACTGGTAGTCCAGGATCGAGTAGGCACCGGTGCCGAGTCCCGAGTACTGCTCGTACGTCCCCTGCGCCGAACCGGGGTTGAAGTCCTTGCTCAGGTTGTAGACGAACGACATCGCCTGGAGGTCTCCCAAGTCGTTGAAGACCATCGGGTTCCCGCCGAACTGGACATCCCACTGGAACATCTCGGTCGCCGTGTCGTCGCCCGCGCCGCCCTGGAACTGCACCGAGGTGCTTCCGAGCGCGTTCGCATCGGCGAGCAGCTGCGTGAAGGTCGTCGGAGGCGCCGTGATCCCGACGTTCCGAGCGGCCGTCGCGTTCAGCCAGACGAGCGGGGTGTTCGCGCGGAACGGGATGAAGTACTGGCCCCCGAACGCGGTCTGCTCGTAATTGACGACTGCCGTCATGCTGGGGATCATGTTCGCCGGCTGGATGCTCGGCGCGATCGGGTTCGTCGAGGCGTTCAGGTTCATCAGGTAGTTCTGCCCGTTCTGGCCGTAGATCAGCTCGCCGATGTCGAGGTTGTCCTCCGCGATCAACGTCGTTCCGACGTCGTTGCCTTGGACCAGCGCCTGGATCTTCGTGACCATACTGCCGGCGGCGATATTCTGGTAGTTGATGTTGATGTTCGGGTAGAGCGATTCGAAGTTCGGGATCAGTACGTTCGTCATGAATCCCTCTTCGCTGCTCGCGAGATCGTCGTAGTAGGTGACCGTGACCTTGTTGCTGGTCGTCGCCACCGACTTGCCGTAGAGATATCCGCCGAGTCCCGCCGCGACCGCGACGATCACCACGATGATGACCCACACCGCCGTCATCCGCGATTGACGCCGCTGGTAGTTCTGGCCCGCCGAGGTCGTCGGCGGAGCCGACGAGCCTCCCGTGGGTTGTGCTGACATGGGTCACGGCAGTGCCCACGGTGGTTTAAGCCTTCTGAAAATTTTCGAGTACTACGGCAATCGCCGGAGTTCCGGAGGGGGCCGGCGGACCCCGAGCGAGCGGTCTCACTCCTCGGGAATGTCGCCGCGACTTTCGGCCTCAGCGAACTTGTGCACCACGTCCACGAACGTGGAGTGCGACCAGGTGAGCGGGGTCGCGCTGCGCGGTTCGCCGCTCGTGCGGTCGATCTGTTCGGGAAGCAGGAGCGTCGGCGTCGCGTGGGAGGCGACCCACTCGATGAGCTCGCGACATCGCGCCCGGTCCCCGAGCCGCAGGCGGGCTTCGGCGAGCCAGAGGGTGCAGATGATCCAGGGGTTCTCCCGTCCGTAGTACTCGTCGCCTTCGTAGCGCGCCAGTCCGCCGATCTCGGGGCTCCAGAGCCGCTTCTCGATCCCGTCGACCACCGCGGGGACGCGCGGGTCGGTCCACGGAAGTAGACCGAGCTTGAGCGCGAGGAGCGCGGACGCATCGATCCGGTCGTCGCGCGGGAGGAGGGACCGGATGAACCGGCCCATCGACGCGTCCCAGAACCGCTCCTGCGCCGCCTGAGCGATCTCGCGCGACGCGGTCCGCCACGGCACACCGTCCTTGCCGATCTCCTCCGCGACCCGCGCGGCCCGTTCGAGCGCGTGGACGACCGCCGCGGTGGAGTAGAGGTGGATCCCGAGGCGTTCTTCCCACAGGTCGAAGCTGGGCGCGGGCAGGCCGGTGGACGGGTCCCGAAACGACGCGAGGAACGTCGCCGCGCCCTTGACGAGCGGCCACTCGTCCAGGAGGACGTCCGGGTCGGCGCCCCGCTTGAAGTGGTGCCAGACGGCCGCGATGACGCTCGCGGTCTGGTCGATCTGGAGCGACGGGGGCGGGTGCCAGGTGCTGCCCATCGCCCCGTCGGGAAAGTACCGGTGGAAGAACGAGCCGTTCGGTTCCTGGCACGACCGCGCGAACTCGAGGAACCGGGAGGCGTTCTCGTAGAGGCCCGCCTCGTCCATCGCCTTCGACACAAAGCCGCCGTCGCGCCACCAGCAGAAGTTGTACGTGTCGCCCGCCGCGACCAGCGAGCTCGTGTCGGGCGAGGCGATGATCGCGCCGTTCCAACCGGTCGCGTGGCGCATCATGAGGATGCTCGCGCGGTAGACCCGGCGGGCGAGCTCGCTCAGGCCTTTCGGCGCGGTCGGCAGCCGTCGCTGGACCCAGGTGTCCCAGAACGCCTCCGACTCGCGGACGAAGCGGTGGTAGCCGCCGTTGCGGACGTAGTCGCGGACCTGATGGACGGCCGAGAGGTTCCGTCCGGCCGCCAGGAAGATCCGGACCTCGGTATCCCGGTCCGGCCCCGGCTCGAGGTCCCACTCCATCACGCTGTCGGCGGCGCCGTGCGCGACCTGGCGCCCTTCGAGGCGACCGTCCTCGGCGTCGACGTAGGTTCCCTTGAGGCCCTTCAACGTGTGCTCCCCGCACACCGCGCGCGAGTACGGCGGGTCGGCGAAGAACTCGAAGAAGTACCCCCGCTTGTAGTGCATCAGCGACGGCACGGTCGGGTCGACGAACGCCGTGTCCTGGTACATCGATTCGGCGATCTGGAACGCATGGTACGCGAACAATCGGATCGGTCGAGCGGGGTCCGCGCGGAGCCGGAGCACCCGAGAGATCAGGTCGTGGTTCGGATGCACATGGTCGCGCACGGCGAGCGAGATCCCGTGGCCCGACCAGACCGAGTCGGGGAGGTGGCCTCCGCCGTTCGGCTCCTGGCGGATGTCGTAGCCGTTCCCGCGCCGCAGCCAGGCGAACTTCCCTCCGCCGACGTCAAAGACGCCGAGGCGCATCTCTCGCAGATGCTGGAATTGCCCGGGGAACGGGTAGAACAGTTCGTTCCACTCGCCGTTCTGATTGACGGTCAGGAGGACCCGGCTGTTGCCCGTGAGCATCGTGATCACGGGCGCACCTCCGGGGCGAGCGCCCCCGGTCTCGACATCCGGGGCGTCGGACGGACCTCGGTCGGGTATAACCTCTCGGTTGGAATCGAGTCGTCCGTCAGCGCCACTCGAGGGTGGGCATTAATACCGGAATCCGCGGAGTCGCTCTCGGTCTCCCGTGCCCGAGCTCGTCCTGCTCAACAATCTCTGGGTCCTCGTCGCCGCGCTGCTCGTCTTCTCCATGACCGTCGCGGTCGGCCTCCTCGAGGTCGGAGAGCTGGGCGCTTCGGTCTACCGCAGTCTCCTGAAGACGCTCCTCATGAGCGGCCTCGCGATCGTGGTGATGGCGATCGTCGGGTTCAACCTCGGGTTCGCGCCGACCTACGACGGGGTCATCGGGAATCCGTTCTACGCGCAAGGATTCTTCCTCGGTGGTTTCAGCGCGAACTACGCGGCGACGTTCGGGACCGCGTGGTGGTCGATGGGACCGGCGTACTTCAACACCGGACTCTACCCGGGAACGTACTTCCTCTTCGAGGCCGCGTTCGCCTCGGTGACGCTCGCCCTCGTCGGGGTCGTCGTGCTCCAGAAGGTCAAGCTCACGTCGTTCGCGATCTATTCGGTCGTGTACTTCCTCGTGATCTGGACGGTCCCCGCCGCTTGGATCTGGAATCCGTCCGGTTGGCTCGCCCGTCTCGGGATGGTCGACTTCGCGGGCGGGCTCGTCGTTCACGGGGCCGCCGGTGCCGCGGGCCTCGGGATCCTCGTTCAGGTCTGGCGGGAGGAGCGTGCGCGCGGTCTCCGGACTTCGCCCTCGCTGCCGCTGCGACCCCGGCCCGGGTGGTTGGCGCTCTCGATCCTTCTTCTGTGGATGGGATGGTTCGGGTTCAACCCCGGCAGTGTGCTCCAGTTCAACACCGAGGCGATCGTCGTCGTGCTCACGACGTTCATCGCCGCCGCGACCGGCATGGTGTCGCTGCTCGCGGTCCAGTTCGTTCGAGGCCGTACGCTCGCCGACCTCGCGACCGGAGTCAACGGGACGTTGATGGGCCTGATCGTGATCACCCCACTCGCCGGATTCGTGAGCCCCGCGAGCGCGATGATCCTCGGGCTCGTCTGCGGCCCGCTGTTCGCGGTCGCCGAATACCAGTTCGCCAAACTCCGATGGTTGTCCGACCCGGTCGGACTCCTCCCCGGCCATCTGGTCGGCGGCTTGTTCGGGGTGCTGATGATCCCGTTCTTCGCGCAGCGCGAGTTCGCGACCGGCTCGGGGTATCCGTCGCTCCCCAACGGCCTGTTCTTCGGGGGAGGCCTCTCGGCCGTTCGGCAGCTCGGCAT
>JASHUL010000228.1 GCA_030039995.1 Thermoplasmata archaeon | reverse complement strand
CGTGACCCCGGTCACGGCGTCCCAGAGCGTCGAGGACGCGGTTACGGCGGCCGGTGGGACGGTGGTCTACACGCGCGTCGGCTCGCCGACGGTCACGCACGAGATCCAGGCCCGAAAGGCCGTCTTCGGCGGCGAGGAGAACGGCGGGCTGATCTTCCCGAGGTTCCAGCTGGCGCGGGACGGGGGGATGACCGCGGCGGCCGTGCTCGACCTCCTCGCGCGGCGGGAGACGACGCTCGCCGAGGCGCTCGCCCGCTTGCCGAAGTACACCCTGCTCAAGGAGAAGGCTCCCTGCCCCGTCCCTCAGCGAGCCGCCGTGCTCGCGCGCCTGACCGAAAGTTTCGCGAAGGAGAGCGAGCGGATCGTCACGATCGACGGTGTGAAGGTCTGGCGCGACGGCGGGTGGGTGCTCATGCGCCCGTCGGGAACGGAGCCGATCTTCCGCATCTTCGCGGAGTCGAAGGACCCGGCTCGCGCGAAGGCACTGGTCGACACCGGCCTCGCCGCGGTAAGGGACGCGGTACGCGCGACCGCTTCGGCCGTCTAAGTGCCCGGACGGCCCGGCCCTCCGACCCGCGAGGTCAGTGGATCAGCGGTCCGATCACGAGGATCCCCAGCAACAGAAGGATCAGCACCGTTACCGTGACCGCGGTGAGCGTGCGCTCGTGGTGGGCACCGAAGTAGTAGATCCCCGTGGCCACCCGAAGGAGCGGGGTGGCGATGAGGACGAACGTCCCGAGCGCGAGGTACGCCTCCGGCGTCCCCGTGGCGAGCCCGTGGGCGAGACCGGCGAGCGTGAGGTAGGAAGTGATGGGATTCGACGAGATCGTGCCCGCCGAGGTTCCCGAAGGGTTCTCGACCAGATAGGCGGCCAACGCCGAGAGCAGGATCGCGAGGGCGCTCAACAGCCCGATGCGCAGGACGAGCGTCATCCTCCGATACGCCGCGGCGGGGAGCGGTCCGGGAGCGCCGGCCGGAGGAGGGGGCTCGGCGCTCACGGCAGTCCGAACCCCCGGAGGATCGTCTCCACGGCGAGGGCCACGATGACCGGGACGAAGATCCAGCGGACCGTCCGGTTGTGGAGTCCGGGCAGGATCCGACTGCCGATGTACGCGCCGACGACGGTGCCCACGGCCACCGGCGCCCCGATGACCGGATTGATGTAGCCGGCGGCGAGCAGGACCCCGGCGCCCGCCGCGGCGGTGACCCCGATCATGAAGTTGCTGGTCGCCGTCGAGACCTTCATCGGAAGGTGCAGGTACCGGTCGAGTGCGAGGACCTTGAACACCCCGGCGCCGATCCCGAACATTCCCGAGACGATCCCCGCGCCGAACATCACACCGAGCGCAGAGTCGGTGTCGCCGGCCTGATAGGCCACCGTCCGGCCGAGCGCGGCGTCCGGGTACTCCCCCCGGAACCCGAGGGCGAGCGACCGACGGTCCGGCTCGACGCCCGCCGGAAGCTCCTCGTGCCGTCGCCCGATCGCGCCCGGGACGATCGAAAGGAGCACGAGACCGAGAGCGATCAGGAGCGCCTGGTCGAGGTTGGAGTGGGTGAGGAAGACCGTGAGCCCGGCGCCGACCAGCGCGCCGGGAACGGTCGCGATCTCGAGGAACATTCCGATCCGGATGTCGGTGAGCCGGTCGCGCACGTAGGCCGCGCCCGTCGTCGCCGAGGTGGCCAGGATGGTGACGGAGCCGGTCCCCACCGCGATCGGGAACGGGACCCCGAAGAAGATCAGGAGAACGGGGATCATGACGACCCCACCGCCCAGCCCGGTCAGGGAACCGACGAACCCGGCCGCGATGGCGACCAGCGCCAGGATCAGCACGAACAGGCCGAGTTCCACACCGCGGCACGAGACGCGCCGGGAGAAAACTCCGGTGCTCCGCGGGGCGGTGGGTCCGCGCGGCGAAGCTTCATGGGCGGGGGATCGGTGCGCGGGACGGGCCACGGATGACGGTGGAGCCGCGCGGGAACCGATTCGCCTTCGGAGCCCCGGGGATGGCTCCCCGGTGGGCGCACAGCAACAAGGACGGCGTCGGCACCGCGTACTCGGCGGACTCGCGGCTCTGGTTCACGATCTGGCGCGGGGTCGTCACCGAGGTCTACTATCCGACGATCGACCGGCCGCAGTTCCGCGACCTACAGTTCCTGATCACCGACGGCAAAGAGTTCTTCCATGAGGAACGCAAGTTCCTCAACCCGTTCACGGAACGGCCGAGCGAGCACGCACTCGGGTACCGGATCCGCTCGCAGGACCCCGACGGACGGTACCGTCTCGACAAGACCGTGATCGGGGACCCCCACCTTCCGTGCCTGCTCGAGCACGTCGAGTTCGTGCCCGGCTCCCGGGCGCTCGGGGAGACGCTACGGATGTTCGTGCTCGCCGCCCCGCACCTCGACGTCGGGGGCTGGGGAAACTCGGCGATGGTCGTGCCGATGCTCGAGCGCCCGGTACTCGTCGCCGAGCGCGACGGGGTCGCGCTCGCCCTCGCCGCGACGACCCCGTTCGCGCGCGCGTCGGTGGGGTACGTCGGGGCGAGCGACGGTTGGACCGACGTCTCCGAGCACCTCGACATGACCTACGAGTTCGACCAGGCGCCGAGCGGGAACGTGGCGCTCATCGGAGAGCTCCCGGTCCGGACCGACCGGGAGTTCACGATCGGCCTCGCGTTCGGCGAGACCGTGCCCGCGGCCCTGACGACGCTCTTCCAGTCGCTCTCCACCCCGTTCGAGGTCCACTACCGGCGGTTCCTCGAGCAGTGGGGCCGGACCGCCGCCCACCAGCTCGCGCTTACGGGCCCGTACGGCGACGGGGGCCGGCTCTACGCCGCGAGCCGCTCGATCCTGCTGGCCCACGAGGACAAGGTCTACCCCGGGGCGTTCATCGCGTCGCTTTCGATCCCGTGGGGAGCGAGCAAGGGCGACGAGGACCGGGGAGGATACCACCTCGTCTGGACGCGGGACTTGTACCACACCGCCAACGCCCTGTTCGCCTCGGGTTCGTACGACGCCCCGTTGCGCGCGCTCGTCTACCTCGCGACCCGGCAGCGGCCCGACGGGGGATTCGCGCAGAATTTCTGGGTCGACGGCACCCCGTACTGGCAGGGCATGCAGCTCGACGAGGTCGCGCTGCCGCTCCTGCTCGCGCGGCGTCTGCGTCACGGCAAGGCGCTCGGTCAGTTCGACCCGTTCCCGATGGCCCGGGCCGCCGTCCGGTTCCTGATCGAACACAGCCCGGTCACGCAACAGGACCGCTGGGAGGAGGTGAGCGGCTACTCTCCCTCGACCCTCGCCGTCTGCATCGCCGCGCTCTTGTGGGCGGGCGCGGCGGCGCGCGAGCACGGTCGGGGAGCCTCGGCGCAGTTCATCGAGGAGTACGCCGACTTCCTCGAGAGCCACGTCGAGCGCTGGACGGTCACGCACTCGGGCACGCTCGTGCACGGAATCCACCGCCACTACGTGCGGATCCGACCCGCCCAAGTGGACGACCCTACCCCCAACGAAGGACCGGACATGGGGTCGCTGGCGCTCCCGAACCTGCCGCCCGGCACGCCGAACGTCTTCCCCGCGAACGAGGTCGTGGACGGCGGGTTCTTGGGGCTGGTCCGGTTCGGGATCCGGGCGCCGGACGACCCGATCGTCGAGTCGTCTGTCCGCGTCATCGACCGGGCGCTGAAGGTCGACACCGCCTACGGACCGGTCTGGCGTCGGTACAACCACGACGGCTACGGGGACCGGGACGACGGGGGCCCGTTCATCGACTGGGGCCACGGTCGCGCCTGGCCGCTCCTCACGGGGGAGCGGGGCCACTACGAGCTCGCCCGGGGGAACGACCCCGCGCCCTACCTCAGGGCGCTCGAGCGGTTCGCCACGTCGACGGGCCTGCTTCCCGAGCAGGTCTGGGATGAGGAGGACCGACCGGCGCTCCACCTCTTCTTGGGCCGCGCGACCGAGTCCGCGACGCCCCTCGCCTGGGCGCACGCGGAGTACATCACGCTCCTGCGCTCGGCGACCGACGGGGCCGTCTTCGACCGGGTCCCGGAGGCGTACGACCGCTACGTCGCCCGGCGCCACGAGCGACGCCGGGCGTTCGAGGTCTGGAAATTCCAACGGCAGCCGTCGACGGTGCGCCCGCAAGAGACCCTCCGTATCATCGTCGACCGACCGTTCCGCCTGCACGTCAGCGACGACGGCTGGGCGACGACCGCCGACATCGACTCGGTCGCGACCGACCTGGGCCTCTCCTTCGTCGACCTCGCGCCGCTCGACCGCGTCGGGCGCGCGTGGACGTTCACGTTCTACTATCCCGGCGAGGACCGCTGGGAAGGTCGCGACTTCCAGGTCCGCGCGGTCGAGTAGTCCGCCCGCGCGCCGGTGCGGCCCCTCACTCGACCTTCAGCCACCGGCTCTCGACGACCCAGCCGACCGTCAACATCACGGCGGCGAAGGCGGCCAGGTAGCCCAGGTTCACCCACGGGATCGCCGTGCCGAGCACGAACGAGCGGCCGAGGAGGGCGGAGAAGGTGATCGGGTTGACCGACGAGATCGCCTTCATCCACGACGGGAAGTACTGACCGCCGAAGAGCGCGGTGCTCGCGAACATGAGCGGCATCGTGATGAAGTTCGAGACGACCCCGGGCGTCTGCCAGTCCGTCGAAGAGGCGGTGATCGCGAGGAACAGGCTCGAGAATCCGATCGCGAGGCAGAACAGTCCCCCAACCCACGCCAGCCACTCGACCGGCGAGAGGTGGAACGCGACCCCGAAGACCGTGGCCGCGACGACCATGATCGGGAACTGCACCAGACCCCGGGTCGCCGAGCCGAGCGCCTTCGACAGGAAGATGACGCCTTTCGAGGTCGGCGTGATCAGGATGCGCTTCATGAATCCGAACCGCTTGTCCTGGATCGTGCTCATCGAGCCGAACATGCCGACCGAGAGCATCGAGGTCGACAGCGTCCCGGGCAGCAGGAACGCGAGGTAGCTGTTCCCCTCGGCGAACGCCTGGATGACGCTCGCCGGGGCGTTGGCGAAGCTCGAGCCGAAAAAGGCGAGCCACATGAACGGCTGGACGACGGTGATCAGGAGGACGAACGGGTTACGGAAGGTCCGGAGGATCTCCCGGAGGTAGAGCCCGTAGAACTGGCTCATCATCGGCGCACCTGCCGCATCTGCGCGTAGAACTTCCGGATATCCCGCATCGGCTCGTCCTGCCCGATCCGCCGACCGGTGAGGTCGAGGAAGACCGTCTCGAGGCTCGGCTTCTCTACGCTGACCCGCCGGACGCTTTCGGTCGGCACCGAGCCGAGGATCAACGGGAGGCAGGCTTCCGCGGAGGTGACGCGGATCATCCACTCGTTCCCCTGCGGACGAACCTCCTGCAC
>JASHUL010000227.1 GCA_030039995.1 Thermoplasmata archaeon | reverse complement strand
TGGGGGGCCTTCTCCGCCGACCCACCAGACCAGGAGCGCGGGTCGGTCCCCGCCCGAGATCGGTCGGACGGTCAGTTCTGGCCGGATCGGGGGCGGGCCGTCCGCGCCCGGAACGGCGCCGGCGATCCACTGCGTGAGCTCCGTGTCGGACGCCGACTCTCCGACCGCGCGCCGACGGAAGCCGGGCGTCGCCAGGGCCGGCCCTGAGGGGGGAACGTACGCCGCCGGCTCACCGGCCTTCTCGGCCGCCGTGAGCACCGACCCGATGTCGAGTCCCTCCCCAAGCTCGCCTTCGAGGCGTTGTCGGGCGATCGCGCGACGCAGGGTCGCGGTGAGCCGGC
Source organism: Thermoplasmata archaeon (assembly GCA_030039995.1). Classification (GTDB taxonomy): domain Archaea; phylum Thermoplasmatota; class Thermoplasmata; order Lutacidiplasmatales; family UBA184; genus Lutacidiplasma. Next base: position 3,523 of record JASHUL010000227.1, on the reverse strand, counting down.
CGGGCGGGAAGATCCCCTTCACGAGGTAGTCCTGCGCGCCCGCGGCGAGGGCGCGTCGGACGCGCTCGGGCTCCTCCGCGCCCGAGAGGACGACCACGGGCACGGTGGGGGCGGCCGAGCGCAGCCGTTCGACCCCATCCGTACCGCGGCTGTCGGGAAGGCCGAGGTCCAGCAGCACGGCCGAAAAGCCGCCCTCCGCGAGACGCTCGAGTGCCGAGGCGACTCGGTCGGCGCGCTCGCTCGCGACCGGCCCGTCCGGCTCGTGGGCGAGAGCCCAGGCCGCGAGCCGGGCGTCGCCGGGGTTGTCGTCGACGACCAGGACGCGCCCGATCGGGACGGCCATCGCCCTCGGCTCCCGGGGGACCGGTCTCAGCGCACGGGCAGTTCGACCGTGGAGAACCAGAAGTTCTCGAGGGTCTTCACGACCTGGTGGAACTGCTGGAAGTCGATCGGCTTGCGCACGTAGCAGTTCGCGTGGGCGTCGTACGCACGGGCGACGTCCTCCTCGGCCTGGGAGCTCGTCATCACGACGACCGGGATCCGACGCAGGACCTCGTCGGCCTTCACCTCGGTCAGGACCGCACGCCCGTCCTTGCGCGGCATGTTGAGGTCGAGGAAGATCAGGTTCGGTCGCGGGGCTTTGGCGTGCTTGCCCCGCTGGTACAGGAAATCGAGCGCTTCCACGCCGTCCGGTACCCAGTGGATCTCGTTCAGGATCTTGCTGTCGCGCATCACCTCGCGGACGAGGCGGGCATCGGCGGGATTGTCCTCGACGATCAGGATCTGGACCGGTCGGGGCGACGGCTCCGGTTGCGGCATGGCGTGGAAGAATAGCCCGTTCGAAGCGTAAGTAAGTGCTGGCCGGACGCCGCGGCGCGACCGACTAGACGAGCTCTTTCAGTCGTTCCTCGATCAAGCTCATCGCCTCGACCTTGGACTGCTTCACGACGGGCTCCTCGACCGGGGGGGACGGAAGCGGTGCCCGCTCGACGGGGAGGGTGAAGCAGAACGTCGTTCCCTCACCGGGGACGCCGGTGCTCTCGACCCAGAGCTTCCCGCCGTGGCGTTCGATGACCTTCTTGCAGACGGCCAGCCCGATCCCGGTGCCCGGATACTCCTCGCGCGTGTGGAGTCGCTGGAAGATGATGAAGATCCGATCCTGGTATTCCGGCGGGATACCGATCCCGTCATCGCGGACCGTGAACAGCCACTCCGCGCCGCGTCGCTCGGCGCCCACCCAGATCTCCGGCGGTTTCGGGCCGTGGAACTTCACCGAATTCCCGAGGAGGTTCTGGAAGACTTGGCCGAGCTGGATCCGGTCGACCTCGACCGTCGGAAGCGGCGTCCGGTGGACGATCGCCCCGGATTGAAGCAGGGCGCCGCGCAGGTTCGTCAGGGCGAGGTTCAGCACGTCATCGGCGGCGACCCGCTGGAACGGCTCCGCGCGCGTGTCGAGCCGGGAGTACGACAGCAGCGCATCGATCAGCTCCCGCATCCGCGTCGCGCCCTCGCGGGCGTATCGCAGGAACTCCCGTGCGTCGTCGTCGAGCTGCGGTCCGTACCGTTGCTCCAGGAGTTGCGTGTAGCTGCCGACCATTCGGAGCGGCTCCTGGAGGTCGTGCGACGCGATGTAGCTGAACTGTTCGAGCTCCCGGTTCGAGCGGGCGAGCTGCGCGGCGCGAGAGGCGAGTGCCTCGACCAGCCGTTCGCGCTCGGCGAAATCTCGTAGGTAGACCCCGGAGACCTTGCTGCCGCGCATCTCCGTGACCACCGCGCTTTGGGCGACGACCTGCAGGGGGACGACCGAGCCGTCCTTGCGCCGCCCCCGGAACTCCCCCGACACCGTCGGGTCGCCCGGGACGTGGTCCTGGAGGAGCGTGACAATCTGCGATCGGTCGCGCGGGTCGAACAGCTCGGGGAGTCGGCGACCCTCGACCTCGCCCGGGGAGTAGCCGAGGAACCGCTCGATCCGAGTGTTCGCGTAGAGGACTCGCTGGTCGTCGTCGAGCAGCAACAGCACCCCGACCGGCAGGTCGAGCAGCATCCGGGCGCTCTCGTTGATCGGCTCCGCGGAGGGCGGCGAGCGTCGGAAGAGCAGCCCCGCGGCTGCGATCACGCCGAGTCCTCGGACGACGGCGGCGGCGTTCACCGCACCCCCTCCGTCTCGGCCGGCCGCGCCGGCAGTTCACCCACCGACGCCTCGCCGGACGCCGTTTGCTCCGTCCCGCGGTCGGCGACGACCGCCCGGAGCCGGGCCGGCCCCCAGCTCGGTGGGTAGAACGCGATCAGGCTCATCGCCCCCGGAACGAGCTCGAGGATGGTCCGGACGATCGCCCACCCGGCGGTCGAGCTGGGCACGAACACGTCGATTGCGAACCAGAGCAGAATTCCTCCCCCGACCAGCCAAATCCGGAGACGCTGCGCCGAGCCCGCCGGGGATCGGCGAGCGAGCGACAGGTAGAGTATCGCGCCGAGGATCTCGGGGACGATCAAGCCCAGGACGATCACGAGCTCGAGCGCCGGTACCGCCGGCACCGAGTAGACCAGGCTCACGCTCCCGGCGGAGTAACTGACGCCCGACGGGACTCGGGCGAACACAAAGTAGAGCACCGTGATGTAGAACCAGGCGTAGAATGCGGTGAGCTCGAACAGGTGGTAACGACCCGTGTAGACGAAGATGAGGAAGCCGACGAGGCCCCAGAGGAAAGCGCAGTCGATTAGGACGCTCAGGAAGTAGATCGTCTGGGCCTCGGGCAGCGTGATCACCCCCGCCGCGGCGAGCGCGACCTCGACCCCCGAGATCGCCCCGGTGATCCCGATGCCTCCCCACCAGAGCGCGAACTGGTTCGAGGCGAGACGCGCGGCGGGGGCGACGTTCCGTTGCGAGAGGCGGTAGGCGAAATAGAGGTAGACCGCGGCGACGAGGAAGGAGACGCCGACGGTCACCCAGGCGGCGGGGAGCTGCGACGACGGTACGAGTGAGCTCACGGCGGGCTCCGGGGGGAGCACCGGTCGAGGGGGGGCGAGCGCATGCCGACCTTCCGGGCGCACCGACCGAAGCGCAGGGCCCGGCTCCGGTGACGCCTTCGCGGGAGTACGAGGCGAGCCCGCGGGTTAAGTCACTATCGAGTGGCGAGAACTCGGAACGACGGTCGGCCCGGCGCGACCCCCGGCGGCGCTGCCGCGCTTGTTTCATATACGAGCGACGCGATATGTCAATCGTCAGACAAAACTAGGGATGTTGTCTGACGGACATGGTCGACACGTCGGAGCGGGTCACGGTACGGATCCCGCAGGAGCTGCTCGAGAAGCTCAAGCAGATCCAGGAGTCGAAGGAGACGCCCACGATCTCCGACACGATCCGCGACGGGCTGGAGCAGTACGTCGAGCTTAACCTTCCGCCCCAGAACGTACGCAAGGTCGTGGTCGAACTTTCCCGCCACGATAACAACCGGCTCGAGGAGTTCGTCCGCGAGGGCAACTCCGTCAGCGTCGACGACGCGGTGCGCTCCGCCGTGCGCGA
>JASHUL010000226.1 GCA_030039995.1 Thermoplasmata archaeon | reverse complement strand
ACTAGCGCGTGCGGGCTCCCGTGACCCGGCGCTCCGCCATGCCGGCCGGACGTCTACGGCTCGACCCGACCGCGAATCCCCGGCGGGACGGCCGATGAGGACGCTGGCGGCCCCTCAGGTAGGTCCCCCCGTTCGCGCCCCACCCGCGCCGCCAGGACGAGCTCCGTGAGAAACACTCGGATGAATGACAAGTCTCTCGTGACAATCTTGCTCTTGCCCGCTCGTCTCGACTCGAAGACGTACGGCACTTCGGTGACTGGCCGACCCCTCATCATCCCAAGAACGAACGGCAGAAGCTCGTAGCCGCGATACTCAGGATTGATCGCGCGGTAGTATCCTCGACGGAATCCGTAAAAGCCCGATAGCGGGTCCGACACCGACCGAGCTTCGGGCAGCAACACTCGCGTCAAGGTCTCGGCCCCGAGCGATATGCACGAACGGAGGGGCGATCGCACCCCGGGAGACCCCCCGGGCGCATACCGGGACGCGACCACCAAATCGTTCCCCTTGAGCAACAGATCCACGATTCGCGGGACGTCCGCCGGGTTGTGCTGCAAGTCGGCGTCCATCACGACGACGAGGTCACCACGGGCGGCCGCGATTCCTTGCGCGTGTGCCTTTAGCAGCGTCTGGGCCCCCTCATGGAAAATCGGACGTACTCGACGGTCCTCTCGCGCGACCGTAGACAGATATTCGCGCGTTCCGTCTCGGCTACCGTCGTCGACGACGACGATCTCGAGGGGGGGCAAGGGCGCCTGGAGAAGTTGGTCGACCAGCACCGGCAGACTCACGCGCTCGTTCAGGGTGGCGAGCACAATGGTGAGCTCGGGCACCGGCGATCGGGGGACCGAGAACGTCGCCCGCGCGGGTGCGAAAGACGTCAGCGATTCGAATCGCGCTTCCGCCTCGATCATCGTGTGTTCGCCACGTCGCCCGCGACCCTGACCCGGACCCCGGCGTTTCCTTATCAGGGCGAGGAGGTCCGCATAAAGATATCTGTCGTTGTTTCGACATTTCCCTAGCGCCGCACCGGCGAGCAGCGTTGACTCGCGAGTTTTTCGAGGCCGTCATGGCCTAAGGGGCGTCGTTTCGGGTCGGCGGTTCCGGCGAGTCGGGGGCTTGTGATCAATTTTCTGACCTAACCGGACCCATTTCAACGAAGGACTGAAATCCCCTGCGTGGAATGGTTATCGCGTCAGGCGTCCGCGCAGGAGCCATGTCCGGGGATCCGCCCGAGGGAATCGGCACGACACCGAGTCGCCGACCGGCCTCGGGCCGCGCTCGAATAGAGCGATGGATAGCATCCTTTCCCGGGGCGGTCGTTCGATTCTTTGGGGTCCTTCGAACTCCCTCGGCGAACCCACCATCTCCGCGGCCCAACGACTCGCCAACCTGGCCCCGCCGGGATGTCCTTCTCTTGCTGGTCGGGCTTCTCGTGTACGCGATCGTATGGTCGACGATCAGTATCCTCAAGTTTTACGCGTTCAACGCCCAGGTGTACGATCTCGGCATCACGTACACCGAGTTCTGGCAAATCACCCACAACAGCTGGTCCGCGCTCTACTTTGCCTATGTGGGACTGTTGGAAGGAATCCGTCTTCCTCTGTTTTGGCTCCCATGGACCGGCTACCCGTTCGGTCTGGTGTTTCAGACCCTGCTCATCGGCGCCTCGGTCTTCCCAATCTACGGTATCGCGCGGTATTCGAACATCGCGCACACGACTTCGCTGATTCTCGCGCTGAGCTACCTGATCTACTTCGGCATCATCGGAGTGAATTGGTACGACTTTCATGTCGAAGCCTTCTTTCCGATCCTCTTTCTGACCGGCTACTTCTACTTCCTGCGCCGCAACTACTGGATATCCGCCCCCCTGTTCCTGCTCTCAGGCTTGACGCGCTATCCGTTCATGGGGTACGCCCTTCTCTTTGCTTTCGTGCTCGTCGTGGAGGAGTTCGTCCTTCTGATTCGAAACCGGCCGGGACTGGACCCGGCGGCGGTGAGATTCGCGGTGGCCCTAGGGGCGATCGCCCTCGCCTACTTCATCGCGTTCCAGCTGATCGCCCCGGCGGCCACGGTGGGACCGACGTTCCAAACTCACTACTTCGGGGGGAGCGTGCTCAACGCCCTAGATCTGAAACTCATCACCGTGGTCTTGATCGTCGGACCAATCGCGCCGCTGCTGCCCTATGCCCGACGCTGGCCGGTGTTCCTGCTACCGTTCCTCGTTTACATGTTCGTCGCGAACTACTACGTGTTCTACTTTCCGGTCCTCCTGACAGCGCAGTACGGGGTCATGTTCGCCCCGTTCGTCTATCTCGTGGGAGTCGAGGGGTTGGGGCGGTTCCGGTCCCGACTACCCGGAGGTTCGTCGCCCAAATCCGCCCCGACGACTTCCGGCCGTACCGTTCGGCGTTGGCGTCTACCGGGAACCCCCGAACGCCGGGGGTTTGTGGTCATGGCCGGCTCGATCGCGGTCCTGGCGTTGGCGTTCGAGCCGTTCTCCCCGTTCAATGGATACACTCCCGTGAACTTCGACCTGGCGCAGCAGATCGATGTGAACTGGACATTCTACAATGAATTCACCCGAATCGCGAGTTACGTCCCGGCCGATGATCCGTACGTGGTCATCCAGGAAGACATGCCGATGCTCTTGCCGCGAGCCCTTCCCTACGGAACCGCAATGGTGCCCACGATTGCCAACTTCACGCTGGATCCCCAAGGGACGGGCTTCGAGATACTGGACACGTCGACCGGCACTTGGACCGGGGCCCGCATCGACTACCTGGTGGCCAACCCGTACCACCTTCAGTACTACTACTATGCGAACGCGAGCATGTTCGACATGATCAGCACGCTCTATGGCGAAGGGGCCGCCGGATTCGTAGCGGAGGCTTCCGGATTGATGCTGCTCGAGACCGGTTATACCGGTCCGCTGCTCTACTTCGTCCCGTTCTCCAGTCACATGGCTGCGAAGTCGTTCGGACCCGGCAACGTCGGTCAACGTTTGCCGAACGGGAACCTGATCGCTACCAATCCCGGATCGGAGATGTCCAACGTGGCCTGGACGGGATCGGTGCCGTTTCTGACCCCGGGGGATTACAATTTCACCTTTCTCTTCGAGACCTCTACACTGGCCCCTTCGAATCTGCTCCACATCGACAACCCCGTAACCACGCCATGGAACGTCACGAGTCGAAACTTCACCGCCATCAACACCTGGACCGCCGTGACCGAACGTGGGTACCTCGGCTCCCCCGTGGTACTCTCACAGATCATCGCGGGCCTCCAAAGGTGGGATGGAGACCTGACATTCGGGGGGCTGACGATTAACGAAGTCGGGCCCCCCAGAGCGGTCTGACCGGCTCGTCCAAGTCGATCCCCGGACTCGTAGGTCGCTTTCCGGAGGAGGTCGAGGCTGAAGTCCACCGGGCGATAAGCGATCCTCCCGCAGCCTCGTCGAGTCTCTTGCTCGCTAGGTTAATTGGGGGGCCGCACGTGAGGAAGCTCCTCGGATGCCAGTCCGTATCGTCGCCGGGGAGATTTCGGCAAAGGATGCCACTGTTCGGGCGGTCATCCCGACCGCCTCGCAGCCGAAGTGGCCCCCCCTCGAACGTCTCGCCGAGACAATCGCGACCCCGAGGCGCCGGTTCCCCGCGCACAGCCACGAGGGCGTCGAAGTGCTCACCTACGTAGTCGAGGGCTCCGGTCTGTACGCCGACGAATCCGGGACTGCCCAAGCCGTGACCGCGGGTGCGGTGCGGCTCTTGACGGCTGCCACGAGCGTACCTCATGCAATCAATCCGGGAAAAGGACAGACACTGCGTTGGCTTGCCGTCGTCGCGACCCTGTCGACGACGGGCGAAGTGTCCGACCGGTTTCAATCCACGCAGGCGCAGCCGGGAACGACGGCCCCGGACGGGACGAGAACCACCTTCCTCGTCGGGCCGGGTAGCTCGGTGCGCTCCGTCGTTGGGATTGAGGCCTACGAGATCGGCTTCGTGGACGCGGGGACGACTTTCCGGAAGGTCGGCCATTCGGTCAATGCCGTTGCCTATGCGCTCGCCGGAGCGGGCAGTGTCGACGGGCATCCGCTAGAGCTGGGCGAGGCCGCGATCATCGAAGGTTCAGCCGGGGTGGCGATTCATGGGCTCCCCGGGTTTCGACTGGTGATGGTCCAAGTCCCTCGGCCAGTTTGACTGTCCAGTCCCCCCTTCCGAGAGCCTCCCTTTGTGCGGAGCGCGCCCTTCGATTCGCACGCTGGAGCGAGGGGGCCGGTGCCAGGCCGCGGGCTTCGCCGGCGATAACTGAGTTGATAGGGGCTGCGACGACTCTCTCTTGCCGTCCGCTCCCGAACTTCGATGGACTTCGCCCGAGCTCGCCCACTCACGCGACCGCGGTTGCGGGCGCTGTCACCGTCGCGTCCCGAGGGACGGAGCGACTCCGTGAACCGGAAGCCCGAGATTCACGGGAGGGTGGGCCTAGAATTCGGCGAATGTACGCTCGATCGAAGACCGCATCCAGCGGTCGCGCACGACCGTCGGAGAAGACACGATCGGCGTGCCACTTCGCGCCGAACTCTACCAGGGTCATCAGCACGGGGAGGGTGTCCCAGCCCTTCTCGGTGAGCGCCCACCGGGTGAACTTCGGTCCCTGCTCCTTGCGATAGATGAACCCACCGCGCTCCAGCTCGGCGAGACGCATGGCGAGGACCCGCTTGGTCATCCCCGGAGTGCGCCGCAGCATGTCGTTGAACCGGTCCGCACGGAACATCGCGATGTCCCGGAGTACGAGCAGCGCCCACTTTCGGCCGAGGACCCCCAGACTCGCTTCGACGGGGCAACTCGAAAACTCGACCTTGAAGCGGACCTCGGCCCGATCTGCGCAGTACGGGGTCACGGAGACCTACTTCCGTTCACCTACCCGCTCAAATCCATTTAGAGTTATCATGGTCGCCAGCGGCATCGCAACGGGGATCGAGTGTGGGAGCGATGGAGGGCGAGGTCCGTGTCGGTGACGGGATACGGTCGTGGGAAGCGGTCCGGAGCGTTCCGTCCTCCCTCCCCGCCGCCTTGAAGTCCTCCACTCCGTTCGGGCCCCCGTCGTCGATGCTCGAAGTTCACCTGGACAGCATGCTTCGCCGTTTCGGACCTCCGGTCGCTACGACGGCGGAAGCAGACACCGTGGAGCACCTTTTGGACGTGCTGGAAACTCGATATCCCGGTCTTCGGTTCAAAATTCGCGACGAAACCGGCGCGCTCCGTCGGTATGTCCGCGTCTTCGTCGACGGGGAGGACGTCAGCGGTACCACGGGAGTGGCGACTCCGCTTTCGGGAGCCCGTTCGGTCGATATCTTGCATTCGATCGCGGGTGGATAGAGGAAGGAAACATGGCGAAGAACACGAAGGTCCGGGTCCTGTTGGGCACCCGAAAAGGTACGTACATCGTTGAGAGCGACGCCCGGCGCCGAAAGTGGAAGGTTGCGTCGTACGCCCACGATGGGAACGACGTCTTCCATGTCTCGGCCGACCCCCGGCATCCGGGCACCTTCTATGCGGCCGTGAACAACGGGTTCTGGGGGCCGGAGGTCCAGAAGACGGTGAACTGGGGCAAGACCTGGAAGGAGGTCGCCACCCCCTTGACTCCCGCCCGCAAGGATCGACCGAACCCGATGGAGCAGCCGGCCGATGCGCCGCCGAAAGCGGTCCTCAACCTGTGGCACATCGAGCCGGGCCATGCCGACGATCCGGATGTCGTCTACCTCGGTGCGGAGCCGCACCTTCTGTTCCGCACGCAGGACCAGGGAGCGTCCTGGGAGCCGATCGACAGCATCAACCATCATCCCGGGCGCGAGAATTGGAGTCCGGGCGGAGGGGGAGCCAACCTTCACACGATCCTCGTTGACCCGCGGTCCCCCAACCGCGTCTACGTCGGGATGTCGTCGGTCGGCACGTTCCGTAGCGAGGACGCGGGGAAGAACTGGTCGCCGGTGAATCGCGGGGTCGAGACCCCGTTCCAGCCCGAGAAGTTCCCCGAGATCGGTCAGTGCGTGCACCATGTGGCGATCGACGCGGCCGATCCGGACACGTTCTACCGCCAAGATCACGGGGGAATCTACGTCTCCCACAATCGCATGGACAAGTGGACCCGGATCGGCAAGCCGCTGGGCGACGACTTCGGATTCTGTGTCGCCTCACCCCGGGCACGTCCCGGCAGGGCGTACTTCGTTCCCCTGGCGTCCACGAGCCCCTCCGGGGGGATGCCTCGGACGACCGCGCTGGACGGGCATTTCCAAGTTCGAGAGTGGAACGACGAGACCCGAAAGTGGCGAAAGCTGCTCTCGCCCTCCGCCTTCCCGGGCCACTTCGGGGTGCAACGCGAGGGCATCGCGTGCGACGACCTCGACCCTCCGGGGATCTACGTCGGCACGACGACCGGCCACCTGTTCCTCAGCCCCGACGGCGGCCGGAGCTGGCGGCTGGTTCCGTTCTCGTTCCCTTCGATCCACTCGGTCGGGGTCTCGAGCCCCGACCCCTAGGGGAGTCGCCGCACGGGCACCGAACCGTTAATCTCCCGAACCCCCTCCGGCGAACCGAGGTCCCATGCCGCACTACATGGTGCAGTTCGCGTACTCTCGAGAGACCTGGCAAGCGATGATGCGGAAGCCGGAGGACCGGACCGCGGCGCTGGAAAGCCTCGCGAAGCAGTCCGGCGGCCGGCTCGTGAGCCTCTACTACCACTTCGGGGAGTTCGACGGGATGGTCATCATCGACGCGCCGGACGACGCCTCGGTGAACGCCACTGTCATGGCCACCCAAGCGACGGGAGCGGTCCGGGCCACCCGCACCACCCGGCTGTTCTCTCCGAAAGAGTTGGTCGACTCGCTCGCGAGGGCGGGCAAGATCGTCTACGACACCCCGGGCAAGAAGTAGGCCGCGGCCGGCACTCGCGAGCTCAGGAGTCCGGTCCGAGCTCGATCACGGTCGCGTCGCCGACGACGCAGGTCAGCGCCTCCGGACGGGTCCGTCGGGAGGTCACCCGGGCGGCCCGGCCCAGGATGCTGTCGGTGACGGTCACCGGCCCACGGATCTCCGCGCCTTCCATCAGGATCGAACGATGCACGGTCCCGCCCTCGAGGGTGCACCGGTCCCCGACCGCGACCCCCGGGCCGATGTGAGCCCCGGCTCCGACCGTAACGTTCGCGCCGAGCACGACCGGACCCTCGACCTCGGCTCCGTCGGCCACCGTGGAGCCGGGGCCGATTCGCACGGAGCCCCGAAGGCGGGCGCGGGGCCCGACGGTGCCCTCGTTCCGGAAACGTTCGGGGGGAAGGCTGCGGAGCACCAGGTCGTTCGCGGCCAAGAGGTCCTCGGGCCGACCGGTATCCTTCCACCAGCCGTTCACTCGCCGGACCGCGACCCGTCCCCCGGACTGGTGGAGCTTCCAAATCGCGTCCGTGATCTCGAGCTCCCCCCGTCGCGACGGGGCGAGCCCGGCGATGATGGGGTGGATCTTCGGGGAGAACAGGTAGACCCCGATGAGCGCGAGATTGCTCTTCGGCTGGGCGGGTTTCTCGGCGATCGACACGATCGCGTCGCCGTCCATCTCGACGACTCCGTAGCTACTGGGATGCTCGACCGGCGTGACCCCGATGATCGCGTCCGCGGGCGACGCGCGATACTGCGCCACGAGGGGGGCGGTCCCCTCTTCGAGGAGGTTGTCCCCGAGATACATCACGAACGGGTCGTCGGCCAGGAACTCTCGCGCGCAGGCTACAGCGTGGGCGAGGCCCTTCGGCGCGCCCTGATGGATGTACGTCACCTTCAGGCCGAACGGGGTTCCGTCGCCGACCGCCTCCTCGATCCCCTCGTGCTCGTCACCGAGGACGATCCCGACTTCCCGGAGTCCCCCGCTCGCGAGGTGCCGGAGGCCGTAGAACAGCATCGGCTCGTTCGCGATCGGGATCATGTGCTTGTTGCCGGTGAACGTGAGCGGACGGAGCCGGGTCCCGTGCCCGCCCGCGAGGATCAGCCCTTTCATGCCGCGGCGTAATCCTCCGCGAGCAGTCGAACCCCGTCACGCCACGACGTCAGTCGGAGGCCCTCCTCCTCGATGCGGTGGCACGAGAGACCGCCACGCCGGGGGCGAGGCGTCGCACCGGGCCGCTGTAGGAACTGTTCCATCGACCCTGGCGTGAGTCCCGGGTCCTTCCCTTCGACCTGCGTTACGAGCTCGCGGGCGAACTCGAACGG
>JASHUL010000225.1 GCA_030039995.1 Thermoplasmata archaeon | reverse complement strand
CCGCGCGGGGGAACGTCCGGAGACGGGCGATCAGGTCCTCGTAGTCGTGGGTCGTGACGAGCGGCTGGACGTCGCTGATGTCGGCGGCGGACGTCTGGATGCCGTCCATCTGATTGAGCGGCATCCACAGATTGTGCGGCCAACCGAGGCGGAACGGGAACGGGTCGACCCCAAAGCCGAGCCCGGCCTCCGTGGTCGCGAGCAGTTCCCGGTACAGGTCGTAGTCCAGCCGGTCGGCCTCACCGAGGTCGGCCCGCCGGAACCGTTCGAGATCGGCGCGGCCCTTCTCGAGCAGCGCCCGTCGGGCGGCGACCCCCGCGTCCGAGTCGTCGTTCCACCGATCGTTCCTTCCCGGGGCGCCGACGAACGTGGAGAGCTCCGGAGTGAGGTCGAGCCACGCTTCCCAGTCGCGGGCGAGAAACTGCTGGAACTCCGTCGACGCGATCGCTCCCCGGGACGTTGTCGAGGTCATGATCCGACCGACCCGGAACGGGTCGCGCTCCCTCAAGGCTCGTAGCGGATAACGGCTCGGAGCCGGGCCGCCGTTCCCGGCGGAAGCAGCGTGGGCTCACTCGCGAAGCGCCCGCTGGCAGTACGAACAGGTCCTCGACTTCGCCAGGTTCGGGGTCCCGCACGCCGGACAGTCGATCATCTTGGGCGCCGGGGCGGCCGCGAGCACCGGGGGCGGTGGCGGACGGCTCCGGGGCGCGTCGGGCGGGGGGTCGTTCGCGGTCGTTTTCGGCGTCGGCGCGGGCCGCGGGGTCACGCGCGTTCCCGAGTAGCTCGCGGCCGGCGCGCGTGCGACCGGAGTCCGCGCGTACGTCCGCGCCGGGGGCGGAGCCGTGTACCCGCGGGGAACGGGTTCGGCGGCCGGGGCGGGAGCGGTGTACGAGCGGGCGACCGGTTGAGCGGTCGCCGTCCGGGCTCGTTTCTCGGGCACCTCCAACCGCCGGTGACCGGCGAGGATCAACACGGCCGCGACCACGACGAGGAGGCCGGACGACGCGGCGCCGAGGTACCATCCGGCGCCCGCGCCCCACATCGCCGCGCCGGCCGTTCCCCAGAACGAGGTGAGCGGCGACCCGCCGTGCCCGAGGCCCGGGAACGATGTGCTGGAACCGAACGAGCCCGGCTGCGCTGCGACGGTGCCGGCGACCGCCGCGATCGAGAAGAGGAACGCGAGCACCGTGAGCACGAAGCTCCCCGACCGCTGCCACCAGCCGGTCGGGCGGCCGAGCCAGCCGAGGATCGCGATGGCGGCGACGATCCCGGTCAGAAGGACCGCCGCGACCATCAGGCCGAGGTCGGCCCCGTACAGGGAACCGATCGAACCGCCGATCGCCGTGTAGGGGAACGATCCCGAGGAGAAGCCTCCGCACGCCGAGTTCGAGCAGCCGACGTCGTAGTTACCGCCCGGATAGAAGCTGAGCGAGTTCGACCCTCCCCCCGCGCTCGCCGTGTAGTACCACCACGCCGTCCCCAACGACGCCGCGCCGACCACGAACGCCGCGACCATCAGCAGGAGGAGCAGCAGCCGGGGGTTCGGTCGACGCAGGAGAGCGACCAGCCGGCCCGAGATCGGGGTTGGCGACGGAGCCGGCACCGGCCCGGCCGGCGGTGGGGCCGCGGGCATCTGCGGCGGGGGAGGAGGCGGCGGGGGCGGGGCCGAGGGCCCCAGCGCGGCGCCGCAGGCCGCACAGAACGGCGCGGTGGCGTCCGTCGGTTGGCCGCACTGCGGGCACGTCACGCAAACACCCCGCGACGTAGCCGTCCCGCGCTCCGGGAGTTCGAGGAGACGTTACACCGGTGGTCGGTCATCGCTGCCGGCGGTGGAGGGGGCCGCCGCCCGCCGCCTCGTTATGGGTGGCGTCTCGGATTTAATGCTGAGCCCGCTCGGAACCTGACCTCGGGGTGCGCCGGTTCAGTTCGGTGGCGGATTCGAGCTCGCGGCGACCGCTTGATCGGCGGCATGCCGCGCGAGGTACCTCTTCCCGAGGCCCCAGCCGATCAACGCACCGAACACGCCTCCGATCACGGCCCCGATCACCAGGTACTCGATCGCCGGAACGAGGCCGCTCAGATTGAGGTAGCCGAACTGCTGGGCCAAGAGCACGAACACGATGCCGAGCACCACCCCGCACGCCGCGCCCGAACTGGTCGCGCTCATGACGAACCTCCGCCCGGAGGAGTCGCGCCGCCCGTGTCGGTTCCGCCCGCGCTGCCGGTCGCCTCGGCCGACTCCGGGGCCGGAGCGCTGGGGGTCGGGGCGGCCGGCTCACTGGACTTCGGGGGCCGTCCGATCATCGCATACTTCCCGACGGTGCAGAGGGCATAGACCTCGTAGATCGCGATCAAGATGAGGACGATCGGCAGGAGTGCGAGGATGTAGTACGGCGCCGTGATGTTGACCCAGAACGACTGGCTCCAGACCGTGGACCCGTTGGTCGCGAGCAGGCTCGCGGTCAACTGGTACGTGCCCGACAGGATGTACTGCAGGGGCCCCGTGTTCCAGTTGTTCATGGACAGCGGGCTCGTCGCCGCCCCGACGGTCGTGATGTCTCGGGTCCCGAGCGCGAAACCGAAGAAGAAGATCTGCAGTCGGGCGTCGTCGACCGCGATCGGGGCCGACCCGGAGGCTTGGGTCCAGTAGAAGATCACGGTGACGTTCGCGCCGAACGACATACGGAACGCCGCGCTCGCGTTCGCCGCCGTCGCGACGTTCACGCCGTTCCAGGTCGCGTAGGCGGAGAGACCGGACGCCGCCGGCTCGACCGCCGCGACCGCATGGGGCGCCGGGGCTCCGGCGGCGGCCAGCGCGCCCGTCGGAGCGATGACGAACACTCCGAGGACGACCGAGACGAGCAGCAGCGCGAGCGTCGCTTGGCGGGGGACCTTGGCACGGACGGGGGCGCCCATCCGCGGGGGCACGCGACTGTTGGGTAATCAACCTATCTTTTTCGCCGGGTCCCACTCCGGCGGGGTCACGTCGGGCCCGGCGGCGGCTCCGAACATCGCCACGAACCGTTCGAGCTCGGGGCCGGACAAGAGCTTCGGGTTGAGCGGCATCCAGACCCGTGCGGCGTGCTCGCGAGCGAGACGGTCGAACGCCGCCATCCGGTCCACGACCCGCTCGAGGCCGTGCAGTCGGACCAGGTACTCGACGCCCTCCAAGAAGAACGCGGTAACATGCTCGGCGGAGACGGCGTGCGCGAGGAACGCCGAAAAACCGTCCAGGTCGGTCGGCTTGAGCGTCGGCCCCCGACCGATGTTCGTGAGCCAGCGGATCTCGACCGGTCGGGATCCGACGTACGCTCGGATCCGCTCGGGCGAGTCCCGGACGACGCAGATCCCTTGATGTCCGGCGGACGTCGCGTCGAGGAATCGCTCGAGCGAGGGGAAGTAGCTGGGCCCGACCGCAAGGTCGATCCCCGACGCGGCCACCGGTTCCGCCGGTGCCGGTGGGGGTGCCGGCGCCAACGGCGGCTCGACGACCGGGAACGGTGGCGTGCCGGCGACGGAGCTCTCGAGCGCGGTCGGGGGGACGAGGGTCGGCGGGCCGGTCGGGGCCGACGGCGGCGCCGCGGGCGGCTCTGCCGGTGAGAGCGGAGGGGGTGGCGGCTCCGGGGACGACGCGTTCGCTCGGGACTCCTCGTCGCGTGCCGGCGGCGCCCCGTCCCCGCCCGTCGATCCCGACCCGACCGGCGGAGCAGGGATCTCGTTCGGGGAGGTGCCGGGCGAGAGGGTCGGCTCTGAGGGGATCTCGGGACCTTCTGCCTCAGGGACGGGCGGGGCGGTCTCGGTCGCGACCTCCATCGTTTCCGGAGCATCGACCGGCGCTCGCGTCGGCGGTTCCGGCGTGGACGTTTGCGCCGACGGTTGCTCCGTCGGGACCTCGACCGTCGGTGCCGGCTCCGAGAGTGCTTCCGGAATCGGTTCGGCCGGCGTCGTGGGAGGGATGGCTTCCGCTTCAACCGGCGCCTCGGGGGTCCCCACACGGGACGACGGGCTGACCTCGACCGGGATCGCTTCCTCCGAAGCCGCTGCGGGAGGAACGACGTTCGGGTCCGGAGGCGATGTCTCGCTCGCTGGGGCGGGTGGCTCTATCTCGAGTTGAGGCCGGTCGGGGGTCTCGTCGACCGGGTCCGCGACCTCGCCCGCGGAGGGAAGTGAAGAGCGCTCGTCCGCAGCCGCCGGAGAGGGCGGCGGAGTGGCCGGCGGGGCCGCCAGCTCGACGGCGGCCGGTTCGAGGGTGTCCGGGA
>JASHUL010000224.1 GCA_030039995.1 Thermoplasmata archaeon | reverse complement strand
TTCGAGGACGTCATGCCGAACGCGTTGTTCGTGCAGACGGTCACCCCCGGACTGTTCGTCGTCTTCCTGCTCGCCATCCTCGCGGTACCGCCCGCGGGGATCGACTACCTCTCCGCGCTGCTTTCCTACGTGGCCGCGAACGTCGTCGCGCTCGGCCTCACGGTGGCCTACGCGCTCCGCCGACTGCCCCGACACGTGACCCCCGGCCCGCCGGCGCCGAAGGCCCTCGGCCATCTGATGCGATTCGCGGCCCCGCTGTTCTTCGTGAGTCTGATGGGAACGCTGCTCGGGAACGGCGACACCCTCGTCCTCGGAGCCTACTACCCGTTGGAGGTCGGCACGTACACGGCGTCCCTCACGCTCGCCCGCCTGCTCCAGGTCGGCGTCGGGGCGGCCGCCTACATCTTCCTGCCGGTGGCGGCCCGCCTCCTCCGCTCCCGGGACACCGCGGCCATCGGGGTGACCTACGTCACCGTCACGAAGTGGATGCTCCTGTTCTCGCTGCCCCTGTTCCTCCTCTTCGTCGTCCTCCCGAGCCGGTCGCTCGACTTCGTGTACGCGGCGAAGTACGCGGTCGTGGTCCTCCCGCTCCAGGTCACCGCGACGGCCGCGTTCCTCACCACCGCCTTCGGGCCGGCCGCGAACGCCCAGGTGGCGTTCGCCCAGACTCGGCTGCTCGCGTACAACGCCATCGCGGCCGCCGTCATCGACGTCGTCGTGGCGCTCGCCCTGGTTCCGTCCTGGGGGATGACCGGGGCCGCGGTCGCCTGGGGTCTCGCGAACGTCGCCTACGTCGGGCTCTCACTCCTCGAGCTCACCTACCTTACCGGCGTACATCCGTTCCGGCCGCACTACGTCGTCCCGTTGTTCGTCACGGCGGTGCCGGTCGCGGCCGTGCTCTTCCTCGCGCCGGTCACGTATCCCCTCTGGAGCCTCCCGGTGATCGCGGTCGGGATCGCGGTGCTGCTCGTCGTGGTCGTGTTACTGACCCGGAGCATCGACGAGGGCGACCGACTCCTGCTCGGGGCCCTCGAGGGCCTCGTCGGCCGTCCCCTCCCACTGCTGCGCCGTCTCGGCCGGATCGGAGTGCCGCGACCCCGGCCCTGAACCACCGACCGTCTCCTCGCCCCCCCGGGGGCGGTCCCGGACGTGGTCGACCAGAAGGAGGACCACGCCGGCCGCGAGGAGGAAGAAGACGAACTCGGCGAGCGTGTTCGCCGCCGCGGTCGCCCCGGCCGCGTCGACGATCGCGGTCGCGACGAGCAGGACGAGTGCGGCGGCGACCAGGTACCGCGAGTCGAGCCGTGCCCACTCGGAGTACACCATGTACACGAGGAGGACGCCGAGGAAGACCGGCACGAACGGGAACGTCACGCGGCCCCGACCGCGATTCCGGGTGTTAAGCGGCCGGTCGGTCGTATAACGTGCCCGGAGGGGTCGAATCTGTGGTCGCGACAAAGGAAATGGTGAGGTTTATAGCGACCGCCGCTTCATCCCAAAACTAGGCCACGTTCCGTGCGCCGGAGACGATGAGCGAAAGCGGGCGAAGCCGACGGATCGTTCCGGTCGCGCTCGGCGTCGCGATGCTCGCCCTCGTGGTCGCCGCCGGCCTCTCGCCGAACACCGGGGCCGTGCCGGCGCAGGGGAACTGCCAGTACGGTCAGTGCGTGGCCGGCACCGGGATCCAGTGGTGGGTCCTCGCGGCGATCGTCATCGTCGTCGTGGCCGCCCTCGCCGCGGCGCTCGTTCTGCTCCGCCGCCGACGCACTCCACCGCGATCCGGGATGGACGTTCCGCCGCCGGCCGGACCGACCCCGGGTGCGACCGGGGGCCGGGTCCCTCCGCCTCCGCCCCCCGCGGCGGCACCGGCGTATCTGGAGACTCCGGAGGACGTCGGTCGGACGCTGCCGAACGTGCCGACCTCGCCTCCGGCCCGGACCGCCGCGGCCGGTGCGGCGGGGACCGCGGGAGCGGCGGGCGCCGGTGCGGCCGCCGGTGAGGGCGAACCCGACATCGACTCGTTGATGGCGGAGCTCGACAAGATCAGCGGCGAGATCCTCAAGCGGCCGAAGAGCCCGACCGACAAGAAGCCACCCCCCACCCAGTAGCTCGAGCGCCCGTCGGACCCCGCTCCTTAAGAGGGGGCGCCCGGTCGTACGCGCGATGGCGATGACCGCCGGGGCGCCGGAGGAGGAGCAGTTGCTCGCCGACCTCCGACGCGCGATCGCGGACGCTCCGGCGGGAGTGCGGGAGATTGAGGTCGGGATCGCGCTGTCGATCGCTCTCGGTCGCCGGCGTCCGTCCGTGGCGTGCGGCGGATGCAAGACCCCGCTGGACTTCGAAGGGATCCCGGCACGGACGAACGCCCGTCTCGCCGCCCCGTTTCGACTCGTGCTCGACCCGGCCGCCGCGGCCTGAGCCCACGCGGGGCGTCCCCCGAGCGGTCCCGGACCGATGACGTTCTCCCTCTTCGGCGCGCTCGTCGGCGCGATCACGACCGTGCTGACCGTCGTCGGGCTCCCGGGCCTGTTCGCGCTCATGGCGGTCGAGAGTTTCGGCATCCCGCCGATCCCGAGCGAGGTGATCATCCCCTTCGCGGGGTTCCTCGTGGCGGACGGAACGTTCGCCCTCGGCCCGACGCTCGGGGTCGCGGTCGCCGGGGGTCTCGTCGGGGCGTTCTGCGCCTACGCGGTCGGACGTTGGTGGCGCTCCCGCCTCGTCGGCCTCGGGGTCGGGCAGCTGCGGATCCGCGAGCACGACCTGGCGCGTATGGATGC
>JASHUL010000223.1 GCA_030039995.1 Thermoplasmata archaeon | reverse complement strand
TCTGCTCTCGGGGGGCATGGACTCGGCGACCTGCCTCGCGCTCGCGGCTCACGAAGGCCCGCCGGTGTACGCGTTGACGGTCCGGTACGGTCAGCGGCACGACCGCGAGCTGCGCTCTGCGCGAGCGCTCGCCCGCCGATTCGGAGTTCGCGAGCACGCCGTGGTGACGCTCCCGATCGGGACCCTGCTGGACTCTTCGCTGACGAACCGAAAACGCCCGGTGCCCCACCGCCGGACCCCGCGCGGGAGGATTCCCACCACGTACGTCCCCGCGCGCAACACGATCCTCCTCTCGATCGCCTTGGGGTTCGCCGAGAGCCACGCGGCCGACACGCTCATGATCGGCGCGAACGCGATCGACTACTCTGGATACCCCGACTGTCGACCCCCGTTCCTGCGCGCCTTCGAACGGTTGGCGCGTCTCGCGACGAAGGCCGGGGTCGAGGGCCGCCTCCGGTTTCGAGTCCGCGCGCCCCTGCTGCGTCGGACGAAGGCCGACATCGTGCGGTGGGGCGAGCGCCTCGGCGTGCCGTGGAAGCTCACGTGGAGCTGCTACCTCGGGGGTCGGGCCCCCTGCGGCCGCTGCGACGCCTGCCGGCTTCGCGCGCTCGGGTTCGCGGAGGCGGGGGTGGACGACCCCCTCGTTCGAGCCCCCTAGCTCGGCGTCTTCGCGGCGGCCAGCGGCGGCGTCATCGGCGTGACCGCCGACGTGCAGAACGAGCAGCGCTTGGCCCCGAGAGGGATCTGCGAGAGGCACTCCGGGCACGGCCGGGTCGTCGGGGCCGCGGCCGCCTTCTTCGCCGCCTGGCGGTCCTGCCAGCGCTGATACGGGAGCGCGATGACGAAGAAGACGACGAGGGCGACCGTGATGAACGTGATCAGGGAGTTGAGGAACGCACCCTGCATGATCACGCTACCGTTGACCGTCAGTTGCCAGTCCGCGAAGTTGAAGTGGCCCGCGATCCCGATGAGCGGGGTGAAGATGTCGGCGACCAGCGCTCCGACGAGCGCCGTGAACGCGGCGCCCATGACGAAAGCGATCGCGAGCTGCACGAGGTTGCCTTTGTTGATGAACGTGACGAAGTCCTCTCTGATCGACGCCATGTGCGGTCCCGCCGCCGAGGAGGAGGACAGGCTATTTGGACATTGCGAGGAGGGGCCTCACATCGTCTCGAGTCGCGGAATACCGAGCAACTCGAGCGCGTTCCCCAGCGTCTGCCGGACCGCAGCGACCAGCGCGATCCGGCTGGCTCGCTCCTCCCCCGAGCGCAGCACGGGCACGGCGTGATAGAAGCGATTGAACTGGTCGGCGAGGTCGTGCGCGAACCCGGCGAGCGATTGCACGTGCATCGTTCGTGCGGCGTCCGCGACCACGCGAGGAAATCGAGCGACGATGCGGATCAGGGCGAGCTCCTCCGCGTCGGTCAACTTCGCGGGGTCGAAGGCGAACGGACCCTGGTCGGACCCTGACTTTCGCAGGACGCTGGCCGCCCGCGCATACGAGTACTGGACGAACGGCCCGCTCCGCCCCTCGAACGACAGGGCGTCTTCCCATCGGAAGACGACCGGTTTCTCGGGAGCGACACGTACGATGTGGAATCGGATCGCCCCGGCACCGACCGCCTCGGCGATCCGGTCGACGTCCGACTCGACCAGGTCCTCGCGTCGGGCGAGCACCTCCCGGCGCGCCCGGGAGACCGCTTCCGTGAGCAGCTGGTCGAGCCAGACCGCGGACCCGCCCCGGGTCGACATTCGGCCGCCCTCCGGGACCGTGATGTCCTGGTAGATGAGGTAGGTCGGAACCCGAGGCTCTCCGTATTCGTGCAGGAGCGCGTCCAACGTGCGAGCGTGCAGACGGTGGTCCTGCCCGAGGACGTCGACCACCCGCTCGAATCGCGAAAACTTCGCAAGGTGGAATGCGACATCGCGGAGGACGTAGAGGCTCGTGCCGTCCGCGCGCTGGAAGACGACCCGCCCGGACTCTTGGGGCAGACCATAGCCCGACGCGTCGATCGCCCAAGCGCCGTTCTCCTCGCGGACGGCGTGGGGGGCATGATGCAATCGTTCGAGGACCCTTTCCACGGAGCCGTCCCGCAGAAAGTCCGACTCCCAGACGAATTCGTCGAAGCGAATGTGGAGGCGTGCGAGGGATTCGAGCATCCCTCCGAGAATCTCTTGCGCGAGCTCGCGATGGCGAGAAGGGGGAGTACCGAGCTCGATCTGCCGGATCAGTTCCGCGACCTCCTCGCGCGCAGTCCCGTCCTCCTTGAGGTAGGCACTGACCGCGGGGTACGGCCGGCCCAGGCGAGCGTCCGGCTTCTCGTCCGTTAGAGCCGGCCCCTCGACCGCCCGGCGGATCGGTTCGGGCCACTCCGAGCTCGCCTTCGACCAGATCCACGTGATCATGGTCGCCTGACGGCCCATGTCGTCGACGTAGTACTGAGTGGTCGTCGGGGTCCCGGCGGCCCGCAGCACGCGCGCGAGGGTGTCGCCGATGATGGCGTTCCGAACGCGTCCGATGTGAAACGGTCCGGTCGGGTTGGCGCTCGTGTGCTCCACCGAGGCCATCGGTCCCGCGACCGGGCGATGGCCGTACTCGGACCCCCGCTCGAGCGCGGCCGTCAGCGTGGCCGAGACGAAGGCGGCCGAGTCGAGGCGGAAGTTCACGTACGCCCCCTTCGCCGTGGCGGAGCGGACGAGCGGCCCGACCACGAACGCGCGCGCGAG
>JASHUL010000222.1 GCA_030039995.1 Thermoplasmata archaeon | reverse complement strand
CCCCCGGCGGGCGGGGCCCGCGGAGACGCGCGCGGAGGAGACCGAGCCCGCGTCCGGCGCTCCCCGTAAGAGGGCCCGGACCGGCGACCCGCTCCGGGACGGCGTGCTGGACCGGCTGGACGACCTCGGCCTCGAGGTCGTCGTCACCGTGCGCGCCCCGTTCGACGCCTTCACTCGCACCCCGGAGATCCTCCTCGCGTCGGTCGGGAGCCTGCGCGCCGCGCTTCACCGCGCGGAGATCCTGCATGGGCTCGCGCGGGTGGCGGAGGGCCACGCGATGTTCGTCGTCCGGGAACCCGTCCACCGTCCGTCGATCTTCGGGCTGCCAATCCTGAACGTGAACGAGTTGAAGCGCCACCGGGACCGGGACGACCTCCTGGAAGAACTCTCGGAGCGGGAAGGCCCGTGAAAACCGAGCGGGTCCGCTCGGGGAGCGATGTGCTCCTGGTCGCGCCGGTCCGAGGGCTACTCGCCGAGGTCCCTCCGCTCCTCTCCCAACTCGAGGCGTTCGCGCCCGAAGCCGTGGGGGTCGGCCTCTCGGCCGACGAGCTCGCGTCGCTCGAGCAGTACTTCGTGCGGTCCGACGCCGAACCGGTCGTCCCGCTCACGTCGAACGAGGTCGGCGAGGTGCGAGGGCTCGCGCGCTTCGGCGAGGTGAGGGTGCCGAACCCGACGTATGTGGAGCTGCTCCGCTGGGCGGACGGGGGGTCGCTGCCGATCGAACCGCTCGACCCGAGCGACGACCGCACCGCCCGACTCTTCACCGAACACATCGGCTACGTCGAGCTGGTCCGCCGCACCGTCAAGGAGCGGTCGGTCGGGCGCCATCCGCCGACCCCCTCCACTCCGGACGAGTTCGCGCTCGCGTGGGACCGTGAGGTCGCGGGCGGGCGAGGGTCGCGGGATTTCGCGCGGGCGCGCGACCGCCACCTCGCCCGCCGGGCCCAGCGCCTCGGCCAGGGGAAGAGCCGCATCGCCGTGGTGGTCGACCGCGAGCGCTTCGACCTGGTCCGCGCGCTCCTCGCCGGCGAGGTCGCCGAAGCGATCGCCGAAGATTAGTCGTCGTCGCGCCGCAGCACGCGTTCGAGCATGGCGCGGGCGTTGCGTCGAAACTCGTCGAGGGTCCCCTCGTTGACGAGCATCCCGTCCGCCAGCGCGAAGGCGTTGCCGATCCCCCACTTGAGCTCCCGCCGGTCCCGGTCGTAGAAGTCCTGGAGGTCGACGTCGTCGCTGCGGTGGCGGGAGGCGAGGCGGTCGTGCCGCGTCTCGGGAGAGGCGAAGATGCCGAGCACGAAGAGGTCGCCGAAGTTGTGGCGGAACACCGAGACCTCGCTGTCGGACCGGCAGCCGTCCACGAGCATCCGGGTCTCGGTGAGCTTCGGCAACGCCCGCTGGGCCCAGACCCCCGGCCCGTGCTTGTCCCGCTCCTCGGAGGCGACGCGCCCGACGTTCGCGTTCGAGAGGGGCAGGCCCCGCCGGCGGGTCTCGTCGCGGACGAGGTCGCCCATCTTGAGGGTCGCGAGACCCATCGATTGGGCCACGGCGACCAGCTCGTCCTTGCCCGAGCCGGGCATCCCGACCGTGACGATGAGTTTCATGGAGGCCGGGAACCGTCGCCGGCCGCCGGCGGCGCGGCGTTCGCCTTCAGGTTGGAGGCGACGTCCGTCTCGGTGATCATCTGCAAGCGGTCGGCGCGCTGCCGGAACGCGAGCGCCTCCTGCTCCTCGAGCCGGGCGGCCTCGAGGTACCGGTCGACCTTCACCTTCAGCTCGGCGGTCTTCTGGGTCTTCATCGCCGCTCGGTGCTCGAGCGTGCGGGCCTTCTGCTGCTTGTCGACGATCTTCTGCTGCAGCTTGCGGACGCGGTAGTGGAGGTTCGTGATGTCGGAGCCGACCGGCCCGCCCCCGGCCCGGCTCGTCCCGGACTCGATATCGCGCTCGTGCTGCTTCATCTGCTGCTCGATCTCGGGGATCTCGGCGAGGACCCGCTGACCCTTCTCGCGGAGGAGGGTCGCCTGATGCCGCAGCTTCTCGATCTTCGTGTTGATCCGCGACGCGCGCTGGTTCATCCGGCCCGCGACGCGGTCGTGCTTCGCGGCGAGCTCCCGGAGCTTGGTGATATCGGCGTACCCCTGACCGAGCCACCGCGACTGGCGGTGCATCAGCGGCGTGGACGAAGGGGGTGGGCTTTGGGGAGGGGTCCCTCCGGCCGCCATCGAGGGCCGTTTAGGGGGTCGGTGCTATATCCGTTATTCTCCGCTCGTCGGGAGCGGCGGCGCCCGGGACGGGCGGGGCGGTTCGAGCGTCGGCCGGATCCGGGCGACGAGCTCCGAGCTCCGCAGCCGTTCTTGTCCCTTCGTGTCCCGGTCCCGGAGCGTCACGGTATCGCGTTCGGGCCCCTCGGCGACCGTCCGCCCGTCGACCGTGACGCAGAACGGCGTGCCCGCCTCGTCCATCCGGGCGTAGCGTTTCCCGATCGTACCGGCGTCGTCGTACTGGGGGCGGAGACCGGCGGCCGCGAGCTCGTCGGTGAGCCGCAGCGCGAAGCCGGCCTGCTCCTT
>JASHUL010000221.1 GCA_030039995.1 Thermoplasmata archaeon | reverse complement strand
TCCGAACGTGATGCCCCACGAAGAGAAGCTGCTACCGCTCCTCCGGCTCGCGAAGAAGTACTACGAGCAGGTCGGGTGGAGCCACGTCGCCGTCGCGTCGCTGATGACCAAGCCGAAGTTGCTGCAGAAGTGCGGGGAGATCCTCCTCGACGAGAAGCAGAAGTGGTGGGGAGTCGAGGTGGGCGTCGAGACCGGCTCGCCCCGGATGGTGACCGCGGCGATGCCGGGCAAGGTCGCTCCGCTCAAGGCGTCCCAGTGGCCCGAGCTCGTTGTGCAGGCGGCGGGGCTTATGAACGACAACAAGGTCTACCCCGCGTGCACCTTCATCGTCGGCCTCCCGCAGGAGA
The DNA here is from genome assembly GCA_030039995.1 of Thermoplasmata archaeon. GTDB lineage: Archaea > Thermoplasmatota > Thermoplasmata > Lutacidiplasmatales > UBA184 > Lutacidiplasma. The sequence goes on along the minus strand of JASHUL010000221.1, from coordinate 9,610 downwards.
CCGAGGACGACGTCGCGAAGACGATCGACCTCATCGATGACCTTTGGGACTTCAAGGCGATCCTCGTCCCGATGTTCTTCGTGCCGCTCGGGCATCTCAAGTCCCGCGACTGGTTCCGACGGGACCGCCTCTCGCCGCTCCAGGAGGAATTGCTGAAGCGCGCCCTCACCCACGGTCTCCGGCAGGCTCCGGCGCTCCTCAACGACTTCTTCGACTGGGAGGGGAATCACACCCAGTTGTATCGAGCGACCTTCCGCGGTTTCATCAGCTTCCTCTTGGGCGTCGCCAAGATGCACGGGCTCTACAAGCCGCCCGTGCGCGGGGGCCGGGAGATCATCGACCCGAACCGGTACCCCGACCGGCTTCCGATGCCGACGATCCCTGTGCGCGAGTGACCTCGACTACGCTTCGTCGTCGGGGAACACGCTCTCGTCCGCTCCGCTCGTGACCGGTGGCAGCGCCGGCGGGGCTCGATAGGGTCTCGACGTCGACCCGGGCGCGCCCGCGCTCGCGACCACCGCGAGGTGGGTCTCCCGCCCGTTCCCGTCGTAGGCCCGCCACGCCCCCGCACCATACGGGGCCCCCAGGATCAGGTGGCGCCGGCCCCAACTGCGGAACAGCCGCAGGTCGGCCTCCGACGGGTGCAGCGCCCCGGAAGGATGCGAGTGGACGGTCCCCGCGACCGAGAGGTCGGCGTGGAGCATCCAGAGCTGGAAGTTCGCGTGGCGGCGTCCCGCGGTCGTCCCTGGCAGCAGGAGCAGCTCGCTGATCACCCCCGGCGGGTCCGCGCGGAGCACCCCGCCGAACTCGTTCGGGTAGGCGGAGCGGGCGCTCGCCAGCGCGCTGTCGAGCGCTCGCCGAGTGATCGCCGTCGGGGTGTCGCCGAGCCGAGCGCCCCCCGGGGGGCGCTTACGTTGGGGGCGGAAGATCGGCAATCGTCGGCCCCTCCTCGGCGAACTCTTCGGACCACGGGAGGATCCGCTTTCCGCGGAGGCGCTGAAAGAACCTCGACCCGAACCGGATCAGGACCGCGCGCCGTGGGGACCGGTAGATCGTGACCGGTTCGGTCGGGGAGAGTGGGTGCTCCGACTCCCCGTCCGCGACGACGACCGCGCCCGGCTTCGCCTCGACCGGACGCAGCCGCACGGTCCGCATCGGCTCGAGCACCAGTGCGCGGGGGTCGGTTCGGAACGGCGCGATCGCCGCGAGGACCAGGGCGTCGATCGAACTGTCGACGATCGGGCCGCGGGAGCTCAGCGAGTAGGCCGTCGATCCCGTCGGGCTCGCGACGATCAGTCCGTCGGCGCGCAGGCGGCCCGCGACGTGGCCGTCGAAGGCGATCTCGAAGAGCCCCATCTTCGCCACGGCAGCGGAGTGGACGACGAACTCGTTCGTCGCGTCCGGCAGCGGTCGTCGACCGATCTCCGCGGCGAGCTTCATTCGCTCCTCAAGGAAGTAGTACCCTTGCAGGAGCCGCTCGATCGCCCACTCGAACTCCTTCGGGCGTCGGGTCTCAACCTCGGCCAGCACCCCGACGGTCCCCGCGTTGATGGGAAGGAGGGGCGCGTCGGATCGGCGGAGCGCGTGGAGGAACGTCCCGTCGCCTCCGATCGCGACGAGGACGTCGCAGGCGATCCTCTCGAGCGGGAAATGGGGCCGCGCCGGGTCGCAGCGCGCCACCTCATCGCTAAGAACGACCTCGGCCCGGTCGCCCACCACGCGGAGGAGCTCGGAGGCGAGCTCGATCGCCTTGGGCTTCTCCGGATGCGCAGTCAGTCCGATCTTCACCGGTACTCCTCGGAGACCTTGCGAAACTCGGGGTCTCCCCAGGCGAAAACGCTCGTCCGTCGCTCCAGATGCAGCGGAAACGACTCGAGCGAGAGCCCTCGCGCGTCGGTGACGCCTCCGCCGGCCTCGAACACGATGCGGTAGGCGGCCGCGATGTCGGTCGCGCGCAGGTTGTTCGCCTCGGCCCGGTTCTCGAAGAGAAACCCGTCGGCGCTCCCCTGGGCGACCATGAGGAGCTCCTGCGACGCACTGCCGAGGGAGCGGACGCGCCGCGCCTTCCCCGCGAGTCGCACCGACCCGTCAGAGGCGTTCCGGCCGAGGTTGACGAACACCATCTCGGTTCGAGAGTCCCACGGGCGCGTGCGGATCGGCCGACCGTCGCGGAACGCGCCGTGACCTCGGGCCGCCCACCAGGTGGTGCCGTGGTGCAGGTCGCGGATCAGCCCAACCTCGACCCCGGCCAGGTCCCGACGACCGAGGGCGAGCGAGACCGTGAAGTACGGGAGGTTGCGCAGGGCGTTGTGGCTCCCGTCGATCGGGTCGACCACGAGGGTGCGGTCGCCGCCGCGTCGCACATGCCCGATCTCCTCCGAGAGAAGGTCCCAATCGACCCCCTCGGCGTCGAGCGAGCGGAGGATCTCACCCTCGGCCAGGCGGTCGAGCTCTTCGGTCGGCATACCGGACGCGCCCATCGCGACCACGTCGGCGCGGTGCGGCGAGCTGCGGGCGTCGCGCACGACCCGATGGACCGCGACGCTCACCCGGTACAGCACTTCGAGCGCTCCGGAGGAGTCGTCCGCCACGGCGGGAGGACGGTCGCGGCGCTAAAGACGCTTCTCGGGGCGGCGGGCTGGCGCGGTCGCGCATGATGTTATCTGGCAACGCTCCTCCGACCGTCGATGGAACTACGCTTCCTCGGCGGTGCGTCCGAGATCGGCTCGCTCGGACTGGTCGTCCGCGATCAAGGGCGGACGCTCCTCTTCGACTACGGCATGACCCCGACGGACCCACCGACGTACCCTCGGCCCGCGCCGGTCAACATCGACGTCGCGTTCCTATCCCACGCGCACCTCGACCACTCGGGCATGACGCCCGTACTCAGCCGACTCCCCCGGGCGCGCCTCGTGGCGACCCCGGTCACGATCGCGGTCGCCGACCTCCTCACGAGGGACGCCCTGAAGATCGCCCGGCTCGAGGGTTACCTGCCGGCGTACACGCCTCAGGATATCCACTCCGTCAGCGCTCGCTTCACGGCGGTGGACCGTCACGCCACCTTCCGCCACAAGGGGATCGAGGTCGAGCTGCATTCCGCGGGTCACATCCCCGGCGCCTCGATGATGCTCTACAAGGGTTCGAAGGACGTTCTCTTTACGGGAGACCTCCAGACCCTGCCCACGCACCTCGTCGGCGGGGCGGAGCACGCCGAGTGCGACGTGCTCGTCATCGAGTCCACGTACGCCGGGAAGGAGCACCCGGACCGCAAGGAGACCGAACGCCGGTTCCGCGACAAGGTCGCGGAGACCGTCGAGCGGGGCGGGAAGGTCATCGTACCCGCGTTCGCTGTCGGCCGGGCCCAGGAGGTGCTGATGTCCCTTGCGTCGTCCGGCTTCGAGACGTACCTCGACGGGATGGCCCGGAAGGTCAACTCGATCTACCTGAGCGCTCCCGAGTACCTTGCCGACGCCCGCCGGTTCCGACGGGCGCTCGAGGGCGTGAACGTGGTCGAGACCCCCGGTGACCGGAAGCGAGCCCTCCGCGAGGCCGACGTGATCGTGACGACCGGCGGGATGCTCGACGGCGGCCCGGTCCTGTACTACGTGGGCGAGCTCTACCGCGATGCCAACAGCTCGATCTTCTTGACCGGCTACCAGGTCGAGGGGTCGAACGGGCGTCAGTTGATGGACGAGGGGACGTTGACGATCGACGAGACGACGATCCACCCGGTGTGCGAGATCGAGAAGTTCGACTTCTCGGCGCATGCGGGCCATTCCGACCTCGTGCGGTTCATCGAAGAGAGCCGCGCGGAGACGGTCGTGCTGATGCACGGCGACCACCGGGAAGCGCTCAAGGAGGCGCTGCCGTCCTCGCTCGAGGTACTGCTGCCCGAGAACGGAAAGCCGTTCACGATCGAGGACGCTTAGGCGTCGTTCCGGGCCCGGCGACCGGCCCGACGGGGAGGGGGCGCGGGAGCCTCCTCGATCTCGGCGTCCGGAGCCTCTTCGACCGCCTCTTCCATGGGCGGAAGTTCTCCCTTCGGTTCGAACTGGGCCCGTAGCGCCGACCAGAGGTTCTCAACGCCCTCCCCGGTCGTCGCGGAGACCTGCATCCGCCCGCTCGCACGCCGGCCGAGGTCCGCCTTCGTCTCCACATCCAGGATCGGGACGCCCGGATACTCGGCCCGCCACCGTTCGAGCAGCGCCTCCTGCTCTTCCAGCGTGTAGCCCGCGGTCCCGGTCGGGTCGATCACGAACAGGACGACCGTGGCCGCCTTTCCGACGGCCGTGGTCGCTTCCTCTTCCGCCAAGTTGACCCGGTGGCTCCGGCCGAGGACCCCGGGCGTGTCGACCACCTGGAGCCGGTCGAAACCGAGGTCGGCGTGTCCGACCGCGATCGACAACGTCGTGAACGGGTAGTCGGCGATCCGAGGGTGCGCGCTCGAGAGCCGTTCGACCAGGGACGATTTCCCGACGTTCGGGAATCCCGCGACCACGAGGGTGGGAGCCCCGGGCTCGAGCCGAGGGCGGTGGCGCAGAAACTCGGTCACGTCCCGGACGACCTCGATATCCCGGTCGACCTCCCGGACGAAGCTCGAAAGGCGTCCGTAGCACGCACGGACCTCGGACCCGAGCTCTTCGGCGCTGGAGGCCCGGCGTACGCGCAGCTCGGCCTCGCGCGAGAGGTCGCGGATCCGTTCTTCCGCCCGGCGCAGGCGCAGCAGGGCCCGGTCGAGCACCCCGTCGCCGTACGCGCCGGCCACGAGCGCGCCCTCGAACGGCGTCAGGCCGGGCTTGGCGAACCGACGCGCTTCGAGCCGGAGGTGTCGGACGACTGTCGCGCAACTTCGGACGACCTTCAACTTGGCCCGCAGGCGATCCCGTTCGGCCTTCGTCTGGCCGTGGGGAGTCGCGAGCGACGCGCGGCGGAACGCGGTATCGAGGATCTCCACGGAGGGCGGCGGCCGTCGAGGGGTTCCCGCGCGTCGGCGGCGCGGCTTCGCGTTCTGCGGCACGGAGGACCCTTCGGTGGGAGACGGCCGGGTCGAATAGGTTTGCCCCGGCGGCCCGAGCCGGCGAGCGAACCGATAAATCCCCTCCGCCGCTCCGTCGCCTCTCGGGGAAGGGTCGTGCCTCGCTGGATTCCGAACGAGCCCGGCGAGGAAGCGGCGCTGCTCGAGGCCCTTCAGATCTCCTCCGTGGAGCAGCTCTTCCGGGACGTTCCCAAGAAGGCGCGTATCGGGCGGCTCGGGATCGGCGCAGGACGCGACGAGCCCGACGTTGTACGGGAGGTCGATCGCATCCTCGACCGGAATAAGCCGCTTGGAAAATTCGCGAATTTCCTGGGTGGGAGGATCTCGAGTCGGTACTCCCCGGCCGCGGTCGACGCGATGGTCTCCCGCAGCGAATTCTACACGTCGTACACGCCCTACCAGCCGGAGGCGAGCCAAGGGATGCTGCGGGTGCTGTTCGAGTTCCAGAGCCTGTGGGTCGAGCTCACTGGTCTCGACGTCGCCAACGCGTCCCTGTACGACGGTGCTACCGCCGCCGGCGAGGCGCTGCTCTTCTGTCGCCGGATCCACGAGGGGCGTCGATTCCTGGTCCCGGCGAGCCTGCCCTGGGAGGAGCGGAGCGTGCTCGAGAACTACGCGAGCGGCCCCGGGCTGTCCGTCGAGGGTATTCCCTACGACGATCGAACCGGGCGGCTCGACCTGGATTTCGTCCGGAGGGCCGTAGGGGCCGGCGACGTCTTCGGGCTCCTCGCCGACGTCCCGAACGGCTTTGGGCATCTCGACGAGGGGGTGGCCGACTTGAAGGGGATCCTCGGGGACATCCCGTTGGTCGTCGCCGCGGACCCCCTCTCGCTCTCGGTGCTCGAGCCTCCGGGCCGGTACGGAGCGGACGTCGTGGTCGGTGAGGGGCAGGGGTTCGGGATCGCGCCGTCATTCGGCGGCCCGCTGCTCGGGCTGTTCGCCTGTCGGTCGGAGCACGTCCGGGCGGCGCCCGGTCGGATCGTCGGGGCGACCCAAGACGTTGCCGGGCAACCGGCGTTCGCGTTGACACTGCAGACCCGGGAGCAGCACATCCGTCGGTCCCGGGCGACGTCGAACATCTGCACGAACCAATCGCTGATGGCGCTCGCGTTCACGGTCTACGCGACCGTGGTCGGGCCGCGCGGCCTGGCCGCGCTGCAGGCATCGATCGCCGAGAAGGCGAGGACCCTCGCGAGCGCTCTCGGCGGCGTGGACGGGCTGAAAGCGCCGCGATTCGATGCGCCGTACCTCGGAGAGTTCACGGTCGAGCTCAGCCGAGGCACGGCCGCGGACTTCCTCGACCGATTGCGACGTCGGAAGGTCCTCGGCGGTGTCCCGCTGGTCGACCCCCGCCCCGGACGACCCTCGTCCTCGGAGCGGATCCTGGTGGGCGTCTCGGACGCCACGACGGAACGCGAGATCCAGAAATACGCGCGGGCGGCGCGGACCGCCCTCGCGTCCGCGGGGCGTGGCGCATGACGTTCCGTCAGGCCCGCTGGGACGAGCCGAACGTCTGGGACCTCGCTCCCCCGTCGGCGCGTGCGCCCGTCCCCGAAGTTCCCGGTGTTCCCGAGCGACTGCGCCGGAAAGAGCCGGTCCTGTGGCCCGAGCTCGCGGAGCTCGAGATCGTGCGGCACTACACCCGTCTCTCGCAGATGAACTTCGGCATCGATACCGCCCCGTACGCGCTCGGGTCCTGCACGATGAAGTACAATCCGAAGGTCTCCGAGCTGCTCGCCCGTCGGCCGGGGGCCGCGAACCTCCACCCCCATCAGCCCGAGGCAACAGTACAGGGGGCGCTCGAGCTGATCTGGCGCCTCGAACGTATCCTCGCGAAAGTGACCGGCCTCCCCGAGGTGTCGCTCCAAGCCGGCGCCGGGGCGCACGGGGAGTGGGCGGCTCTCCTGATGGTACGCGCGTACTTCCGGGACCGGGGGGAACTCGACCGCCGGACGGAGGTTCTCCTTCCCGACACGGCCCACGGTACCAACCCCGCTTCGGCGATGATGGCGGGTTTCTCGACGCAAGAGATCCGTTCCAAGGACGGATGCGTTGACCTCGAGGCCCTTCGGAAGGCGGTCAGCGACCGGACCGCCTGCTTCATGCTGACGAACCCGAACACCGCCGGGCTCTTCGAGAGCGACATCCTCGAGATCGCCGAAACGGTCCACGGCGCGGGCGGGATGCTGTACTACGACGGGGCGAACCTGAACGCGATCCTGGGGATCACCCACCCCGGTCGAATGGGGTTCGATGTCGCCCACCTGAACCTTCACAAGACGTTCGCGACGCCGCACGGCGGGGGCGGCCCGGGCGCCGGAGTCCTCGCGGCCGGTGAGGCCCTGGCGCCGTACCTACCGGTACCTCGGGTCGTCAAGAACGGCCGCAAGTTCCGGTTCGACTACGACCGCCCCCAGTCGATCGGGAAGATCAAGACGGCGTACGGCAACTTCGGCCTCGACCTTCGGGCGTTCGCGTTCGCGCTCACGCACGGCGAGGAGGGGCTCAACCACGTCTCTCGACGCGCCGTCCTCAACTCTAACTATCTCGCCTCGAAGATGGGGAAGAGCCTGCCGCGTCCGTTCCGGCCCCTCGTCAAGCACGAATTCCTTCTCTCGGGCGCGCCGCTCAAGCTCCGAGGGGTCCGGACGCTCGACCTAGCGAAGAGGCTCCTGGACGAGGGCGTGCACGCGCCCACGGTCTACTTCCCCTCGCTCGTCGAGGAGTCGCTCATGGTGGAGCTGCCCGAGACCGAGTCGAAGCGGGAGCTCGACAACTACGTCGCCGCCTTCGAGCGCGCGGTCTCCGACACCCCGGAGAACCTCCGCGCGGCGCCCCGCTCGCTCTCGGTCGGCCGCATCGATGAAGTGCGGGCCGCCCGAGAACCTCGGCTGTCCTGGAAGGATCTCCGCTCGGCCGCGGCCGCAAAGGTTGAAGCCCCCGCGCCCGTGGGTCCGGCCCCATGAAGCCCCGCGTTCAGAAACTGTTCCAGCAGCTCGACCCGAAACCCGAGGCCATCGTCCTCGCGAACGCCATCGACCCGCATCTCGACCAGACGTTCTTCTACGTCTTCGACGTGCCCGCAGGCCTGTTCGAGGGTTCTATCGCGATCGCGCATCCGGACGGGGAGCTGGACGTCTTCTCCTCGCCGCTCGAGGCCGAGACGGCGCAGATCGCGGCGAAGAAGGACCCGCACGTGAAGGTGCACGTCGTCGCCCGCGACGAGACCGCCGGCGCGGCGCGCCGACTCCTCGGCCCCGCGACCAGTATCGGGCTCAACTTTCGCGAACTGACCCACGAGTGGTTCGTGAAGCTCGACGAACAGTTCCCGGGCGCGAAGTGGTCCGACTGCTCGAACGGGATCCGCCGGGCGCGGGTCACGAAGGACGCGAACGAGATCGAGCTTCTGCGGCGGTCCGCGGAGATCGGCTCGAAGGTCGGCCGCGAGATACCGGGGGTCTTGAAGGCGGGGATCTCCGAGCTCGAGCTGGCCGCCGAGATGGAGCACCGGATGGGACGATACGGAGCGAGCGGCCGGTCGTTCGCGACGATCGTGGCGTTCGGCCCTCACAGCGCCGAGCCTCACTACGCTCCCGCCGATACCAAGCTGAAAGCCGGGGACTCGATCGTCTGCGACTTCGGGGCGTACTACCACCGGTACGCGAGCGACATCACCCGCTCGTACCATTTCGGCCGCCGGGACGAGGAGATGAAGAAGGTCCACGAGACGGTCCTGAACGCCCAGGAGGCCGCGCTCGCCGCGGTCCGTCCCGGGGTCCCGTCCAAGGAAGTCCACCTCGCGGCGGCCCGCGTGATCGACGCGTCGCCCTGGAAGGGCCGGTTGACGCACGGGGTCGGGCACTCGATCGGTCTCGTCGTCCACGACGGGTGGGCGTACGGGGCGACGGTCGAGGACCCGCTCGAGGTCGGTATGGCGATCACCGTGGAGCCCGGGATCTACCTCCCCGGGCACGGGGGCGTCCGCATCGAGGACGACATCGTCGTCACGAAGAACGGCTACGAGTTCCTTACGACGACTCCCCGAGAGTACGTCGAGGTCCTCGCGTGAAGTTCGGCGTTCTCACAGGGGGCGGGGACTGCCCCGGGCTGAATCCGGCGATCCGCGCGGTCGTGGTCCGGGCGGCCCGGTCGGGGCACGAGACCGTCGGGTTCCTCGACGGGTGGAAAGGCGTTCGCGACGACCGTTCGCGCCCGCTCCTTCCCGCGGACGTGCAGGGACTGCTCGCGCGGGGCGGGACCATCCTCGGGAGCTCGCGGACCAACCCGTTCGCGAAGGACGACGGCGCGGGGAAGGTGCTCGCGACGCTCGCCCGACATGGGGTCGATGCCCTGGTCGCGATCGGCGGCGACGACACGCTGACCGCGGCTCGGGAACTCCACCGCCGGGGAGGGAAGGTCGTCGGCGTCCCCAAGACGATGGACAACGACGTCGGCGGGACCGACTGGACGTTCGGGTTTCATTCGGCGGTCGCGGTCGCGGTGGACGCGCTCGAGCGGCTCCGCGATACCGCGGACAGCCACCACCGGGCGGTCGTGCTCGAGGTGATGGGCCGC
>JASHUL010000220.1 GCA_030039995.1 Thermoplasmata archaeon | reverse complement strand
GGGGGCGAGCGCTCCCGCCTCGAGCATGTCGCTTCGACCGCGCGCGGCTATTTGAGCCCACTCGGCCGGGGCCCGCCTTCCGCGGCCACCACGCTCCGTTGGAGGACCCGAGCCACCTCGTCGTCGGACAGCGGCGGCCGAGTCTCGGCCTCCAATAACTCCCGCAGCCGCTCGGGTCGAGGGAGAGGGACCAGGATCGAGCAGACCCAGGGCCAGTGGGCCGCGAACTGCAGCGACGATTGGGCGAGCGTCCGTCGCCGCCCTTCGGAGAGGAAGCCGAGCGCAAGCACAGAGTCGAACTCCCGGTGCAGCTCACGGACGGTCGGGGGCGGAACCCCCGGACCGCGGTCGGCGAGCGGCCGCTCGAATCTCGACCCATCGAGTCGGCCGTCTGCCAGCGGATTGCGGACGAACAGGCCGACCGGGTGACGGCCGGCGCGAGCCCGGAGCGGGGCGACGGCCGACCGGTCGAGCAGGGAGAGCGGGCCGACGACGAGGGTCGGTCGAACCCGCTCGTCCGTGGCGTTCGACCACTGCTCCACGGCGTTCGGGACGGACGTCAACCAGTCGTGGATCGACCCGCCCGAGCGAAGCCGGTCGAGCGCGCCCGCCGTTTCGGTCTCGGGCGGGTCCGCCGGGTCGTCCCTCCACTCGAGCAGGCCGACCGAGTGCGGGGAGAGCCGCCCGTTCGACTCCTCCAACGAGGAGCGCAACCGGGCCTCCAGGTCCGAGCCCGCCGCCGCCCCGCGGGCTTCCCCGGACGCGAGGTGGCGAATCGAACGTCGCGCGATCACCACGAGCTCGGGGTCGGGCGCGGGCAGGGCGGCGGAGATCAGACGCTCCGCCCGGGCGCCGGCGGCTCCCTCGGCGATCGCCCATGTCGTCACTCCGGCGGAGCGGGCCGCCCGCAGGAGCGCGAGGTTCCGATCGTCGTTCGTCGGCGGTCCCAGCGTGGGCCCATCCAGCTCCAGGCCGAGCACCGAGGCCGTCAATGATGTCCCCGGGATCGGGCGGCGCGTCGCGACAAGCCCTTCGCCGATCGTCTCGCCTCCCCGACCGAGACGCCGGACACCACCTCACGTTTTCTCCCGACCTCCGCCCGGGGCCCTCGCGACGGCTTAAGGTCGGGCGGCGCTCCCCCCGGCGGTGCCCGCGGACTCCGCCCTCCCGCTCGCGGAGCGGCTCCGCCCCCGGCATCTCGACGAGGTCGTCGGGAACTCGGGGGCACGGGCTCAGCTGCGCGCGTGGGCCCAGCGTTGGAACGAGGGCCCACCCCCCGCGCAGCGGGCGGCGCTGCTCTCCGGCCCCCCCGGCGTGGGAAAGACGAGCGCGGCGCTCGCGTTGGCCCTCGACCTCGGTTGGACGCTGGTCGAGATGAACGCGTCGGACGCCCGGAACGAGCGCGCGATCGAACAGGTCGCCGGGCGCGCGTCGATCACGCACACGTTGACCGACGGACCCGGTCGATCGGGCTCGGCGCACTCCCTCATCTTACTCGACGAGGCCGACTCGCTGAGCGGTCGGGCGACCGACTCGACGCGACCCCCACCCACCCCGCCGTCGTTGCGGGAGTTCCTCCGGGGGCGGTACTCCACGGTCGATGCTCTCAACCGCGCCTGGAGCCTCGTTCCTCGGGCGAAACCGGCGCCGTTCGAGGGGTGGGCGGACGTGCCTCGTTCGCCCGGGAACCACGCCTGGGCCCGGTTGCCCGCCGCGCGGCGCGACCTCGACGACTGGCGCTCCGCGGGTCGGCCCCGGGACGTCTCGGACCGAGGCGGGCTCGGCGCGATCGCGCGGCTGGTACGATCGACACGGCAGCCGCTCGTCCTGACGGTCAATGACGAACGGGTCCTGACCCGCTACTCTCCGGTCTTTCGAACCGCGGTCGCCCGCATCCGGTTCGCCCCCGTCACGGACCGCGACATCGCCGCCCTGATCGAGTCGGTCGTCGAGCGGGAGCGCCTCGACGTGCTGCCGAAAGCGGCGGAGGCGATCGTGCGTCGCGCGCACGGGGACGTGCGGGCGGCGCTCAACGACCTAGATGCGATCGCGCCGCTGCCGAGAGGACCGCTTCAGCTCTCCGTGCTCGGAACGAGGGACCGGACCGCCGAATTCGAAGCGTTGACGGAGGAGGCGCTCTCCTCGGCTCGGTACTACCGATCGGTCGAAGTACAGGACCGCTTGGATGCGACCCCGGACGACCTGTTTCCGTGGATCGAGGAGAACATCCCGTTCTTCGCTCCCGACCCGGTCCATCGAACGAGCGCCTTCGACCGGCTCGCTTCGGCGGAGCGGGCCCTAGGTCGGGCACGCCGCTTTCGCGTCTGGGGACTCTGGAGCTACGCGTCCGAGCTCATGACCGGGGGCGTGGGGCTCGCGATCCGAGATGCCCCGGTCGCGAGCTCGGGGCGCGCTCAGTTCCCCCGGTTTCTCGGCGAGATGGGCCGGTCGAGAAGCGCGCGGGCCCTCCGGGACTCCGTGATGCGCAAGGCCGGCCGGCGGCTGCACCTCTCGCGGGCAAAGTCCCGCGACAACCTGCTCCCTTTCCTCGAGGAGGTATTCCGACCGGCGACCGCGCGCCGGGCCGAGTCGACGTCGCTACCCCTGGCGCGGCGGATCTCTCGCGAGCTCGAGCTCACCGCCGAGGAGGTGGCGTACCTCGTGGACGCCGAGCCGGACTCGAATGCGGTCCGACGCATCCTCGAGCCGGAAGGCGAGGAGTCCGGCCCGGAGCCCCCGGTCGCCGAGCCGTCGTCCGGGTCACCCTACGAGCCCGCGGAGCGCGAGCCCGACCGCAAGGGAGTCCAACGGCAGCTCTCCGACTTCGGGGCCCGATGACGGAGACCGCGTCGGAGCACCGGCCGAAGGCGGTCGTCTCCTGGAGCAGTGGCAAGGACTCGGCGTTCGCGCTCCACGAAGTGCGTCGCTCGGACGCGCTCGAGGTCGTCGGCCTCCTTACCACCGTGACCGAGACCTACGCAAGGGTCTCGATGCACGGGGTCCGGGAGAACATACTGGACGCCCAAGCTCGGGCCGCCGGTCTCCCGCTGCACAAGGTCCGGATCCCTTCACCCTGTCCGAACGAGGTCTACGAGCGGGCGATGGCTCGGGCGCTCGAGGCGCTCCGGGGGGACGGCGTCTCCCGGGTCGTGTTCGGAGACCTGTTTCTCGAGGACATCCGGGCGTACCGCGAAGAGAAGCTGCGGGGCACCGGGGTGGAGCCGGTGTTCCCGCTGTGGGGCCGGCCGACCGACCGGCTGGCGCGGGAGATCATCGACGCCGGCGTCCGGGCGCATCTCGTCGCGCTCGACCCTCGGAAGCTGCCCGCGCGATTTGCCGGCCGCACGTTCGACCGGGCGCTGCTCGCCGACCTTCCCGACACGGTCGACCCGTGCGGGGAACGCGGGGAGTTCCATACGTGCGTGACCGCCGGACCGATGTTCACGGCCCCGATCCCGGTGGTCCGGGGACCCGTGGTCGAGCGCGACGGATTTGTCTTCGCGGACCTCGAGCTCGCCGAGCTCACTCGAGGAACGCGCGGACACTGAGCGCGACGTTCCCCTTCATCACGCCGGAGATAGGGCAACCGTCCCCGGCGGCCTTCGCGGCCGCTTCGAACTCGGGCGCGGTCAGACCGGGTACCTTCCCGACGACCTCGATCTCCATGGTCGTGACCTTCCAGGCGTCGCCGACCTTGTCGAACGTCGCCGTCGCGCGAACACCGAGTTTCTCGGGCGGCTTCTGCAGGCGCCCCAAGCCGGCCGAGAGCGCCATCGCGAAACACGATGCCTGCGCCGCCGCGAGCAGCTCCTCCGGCGTCGTCAGACCCGACACGGTCCCCGTCCGAGCCGCCCAAGAGACCGACGTCTCGGCGAGACCCCCGCTCACGCCCTTGACCCGTCCCTTCCCATGGGGCAGGTCGCCTTCCCAGGCCGCCTCCGCGGTGCTCTTCGTCGCCATCGGGCCGCGGAGCCGCGCGACCGATTTAACCTCGACGGCGCGTGCGTCGTGGAGCCGCCAGCTTTTGTGACCTGCGGTGGTCGCTACGCCGTGGCGACAGCCCTCGACGATCTGCCGAAGTTTCTCGTGCTCGAACCGGTGTCGACCGTCCGGATCGAGATGCGGCTCGAGGCGCCGGCGTGCGAGATCGACGTGGAACTCGACAACCCGAAAGTCGGCCGCTCGTTCGTCCTGCTCATCGGCCAGGTCGGGGGGCCGTACGTCCAGCGGGTCCGGCTCGCCGGTCGGGCCCGCATCTTCTTCGACCCGCAGCGCCCGGGCGCTTACGAGCTCCTGCTCGCGAACCCCCAGCACGAGCCCGTGGTCCTCCGGCTGAAGGGACGGAACGTCGGCGCGGTCGCCCGACCACCGTCGCCTCGGAAAGGGCGCGCCGGCGCGCGTCGGCCGCGACCG
>JASHUL010000020.1 GCA_030039995.1 Thermoplasmata archaeon | reverse complement strand
AACCGGTCGGTTCCTCCGTCACGTTCCTCACCGCCACGGTCGGACCGGCCGTCGACGTCGCAGCCGGGACTCCGGTGAATTTCACCGCCGAAACGTACGCGGCCAACGGGACGCCGGTCCAATCCGCGTTCCGCTGGACCCTTCCCGGCGGCTCGGGAGCGTTCCGAGCGTCGACCAACTGGACGCTCGTCTCCCCTCTCCCGGGAATCGGCGGCCGGACCCTCGTCGCACAGGTGACCGCGATCGAGGAGACGAGCGAGGCGACCGTGACCGCGGATCTCACGCTCCCGGAGTTCGTGGCGACCGAGGCCGGCGGGTTCGTGCCTCGGGCAAATGCCCTGGAGCTCTCGGACTCGGGCGGGCCCCTCCTCGGGCCGGCACCGCTGAACTGGTCGGAGACCGCGACGGTCTCGGGACCCGGAACCAGCTCGGTCGACTGGATGCTGGGGGACGGCGGGAGCGCGAGCGGCCTCGAGGTCGACCACCACTTCGCCGCCGGACGGTACACCGTCGTCGTCACCGCGGTCGACTCCTGGGGGGATCGGGCGGTCGACGTCCGGTCCGTCGGGGCGAACGAGTCCGTGATTCCGTCGGTCTCGCTCTCCCCGACCTCGGGAACGTCGCCGCTCGTCGTTACCTACCGAGCGACCAGTACCGGCGGCGTCGGCCCGCCGTACGACTACCGCTGGGCGTTCGGCAACGGGGTCAACTCGACCGGACCGAACGGGACCGTCCTCTTCGAGGCGAACGGAACGTATCGGGTGACGCTCACCGTCAGCGACCTCGCCAACGATACCGCTCGGGGGGTCTGGATCGTGACGGTCGGCCACTCGTCCGTCGCCGCTTCCGCCGCCTTCCCGTCGACGATCCTCCTCGCGGGCGCGGCGGCGGCCGGCGGTGCGATCGCGCTCCTGGCCGCCGTGAGCCGACGGGGACCCTCCCGCCGGAACACTAGCCCTTGACCACGCCCAGCGGGACGAGGCGGGCCACGCGACGCGTGAGGCCGGCACCCTCGGCGACGCGGACGACTTCCTCGACGTCCTTGTAGGCGCCCGGCGCCTCTTCGGTGACGCCTTCTCGCGAGCTCGAGCGGACGACGATACCGCGGCTCGCGAGCGTCTGCGTGACCTCCTCGTAGCGGAACGCCCGCACCGCCGCGTGGCGGCTCAGGCGTCGGCCGGCGCCATGGCAGGAAGAGCCGAACGACCGCTCCATCGCCGTTGGGAGGCCGGCGAGGACGTAGCTCGCGGTCCCCATGTCGCCCGGGATGAGCACGGGCTGGCCGAACGAGCGGTACACCGCAGGCACCTCCTCGCGTCCGGCCGGGAACGAGCGGGTCGCCCCCTTCCGGTGGACGAGGAGCTTCCTCGGCCCGCGCTCGGTCGCGTGCTCCTCGACCTTCGCCATGTTGTGGGCGATGTCGTAGACGACGGCGAGGTCGAGCGATTCCGCGGGTCGCGCGAACACAGAGGAGAACGCACGGCGGACCGAGTGAGTGATCGCCTGCCGGTTCGCCCAGGCGAAGTTGGCGGCCGCGGCCATCGCTCCGAGGTAGCGCTGGCCGTCGTCGGAGGCGACCGGGGCGCAGGAAAGCTGGCGGTCGACGAGTTCGACGCCCTGGTCGCGAAGGCGCTGGTCCATCGTTCGGATGAAGTCGGTCGCGACCTGGTGACCGAGCCCGCGCGAACCAGTGTGGAGCATCACCGTGACGCGGCCCGGGACGAGCCCGAGGGCGTGGGCGAACTCGGGAGCGAACACCTCGTCGACCGCCTGCACCTCGAGAAAATGGTTGCCCGAGCCGAGGGTCCCGAGCTGTTTGAGCCCCCGCTTCCGCGCGGTCTCCGAGACCTCCCCGGGGCGCGCGGGCGAAAGGCGCCCTTCCTCTTCCTGCACGGGAAGGTCCTCCGGTCGTCCGAAGCCCCGACCGACCGCCCAGGCGGCCCCGTTCGCCAGGACCTCGTCGAGCTCGCCCGACTTCAACGGGTAGCCGCCGTGCGAACCGACCCCCGATGGGACCTCTCGGTAGAGACGCTCGACGAGCTCGGCGAGGCGCGGACGCACCTCCTCGACCGTGAGGTTCGTGCGGAGGAGTCGCACTCCGCAGTTGATGTCGTAGCCGATGCCGCCCGGCGAGACGACGCCGTCCTCGAGATCGAACGCGGCGACCCCGCCGACGGGGAAGCCGTAGCCGAAGTGGATGTCCGGCATCGCGAGGGAGTTGCGGACGATGCCGGGCAGCGTCGCGACGTTCGCGAGCTGGAGGAGCGCGGGGTCTCCCTCGACGCCGGAAAAGAGCGCCGAGTCCGAGAACAGGAGGCCCGGCACCCGCATCCCCGGCACCTCGGTCATCGGGATCTCGAAAGTGAACTCGTCCCGCGCGACGAGCCGGGGGACCGTCGGCACGGCGCGGCGCGAGCCCCGCGGCGTATTTACCTTGGCCTTCCCGGGGTATGTACCGCCCTGCGGAGCGGCGGACAAAACGCCAAGTAACCGCCTGCCGCTTCCCCCGGTCGGAGGGGACGTGAACTCGCGGGTCTGGATCTCGATCGCGAACCTTGGCGCGATCGTCGTTGCGTTCTATGTTCTGTTCGAGTACCCGGTCTACGCCAACGACGTTTTCTACCTCCTGATCGCCTGGATGGTCACCGGCTTCGTGCTCCTCTACGTGATCCGCCCCCGCGGGCCGCCCGCCCCGACCGACGCCGGCGCGAGCCCATTTCCGTCGACGGGTCCGGTCTCTGCGCCGCTCCCGAGCGCGGCCGAACCGGCCGGCGGGCTCGGCTTCTGCATCTACTGTGCAGCACCGATCGCGCCGGGCACCCGCGCGTGCCCGGCGTGCGGGCACGCCCTTCCGCGATGGTGAGGGGGAATCGATCGGATGGCCGTT
>JASHUL010000219.1 GCA_030039995.1 Thermoplasmata archaeon | reverse complement strand
TCGGAGCGATCCAGACGGCGGCCTACCACTTCGTGAGCGTGGGGGCGTGAGCGCGTGGAGTCGTTCGATGTCGCCGTGGTCGGCGCGGGGCCCGCGGGCGCGGTCGCGGCGCGGGCGGCCGCCGAAGGTGGGGCGACGACCGTCCTATTGGACCACCGGCCCGAGTTGGGTCATCCGGTGCAGTGCGGGGAGTTCGTTCCCGAGGCGCGCGAGCTCGCCGACCTGTTCGGCTGCCCCGAGCTGATCGGGCGCGCGTTCGAGGTCCCTCCGGGGACCGTCCTCCGCACGACGCGATGGATGTCGTGCGTCTCGCCGTACGGTCACCGGTTCCGCTTCCCGCTCGCCGGTCTGATGGTCTCGCGACGGGCGTTCGACAAGGCGCTCGCGTACCGCGCGGAGGGGGCGGGCGCCGAGCTCCGCCACCCCGTTGGCGTGGTCGAGGTGAAGGACGACGAGCTGCATCTCGCGGGTGGCGGTCGGCTGCGCGCGCGCGCGATCGTCGCCGCGGACGGTCCGCTCTCGACCGTGGGCCGTTCGGTCGGGTTCGCCCCGACGCGCGCGCTCTACCGGATGATCACCGCCACCGTCGACGGGCCGCTCGATGACGCGATCGACCTCCACTTCGGCCACGTCGCCCCCGGCGGCTACGCCTGGCGGTTCCCGCGGGCGCACGACGCCAACATCGGGCTCGGCGTCACGCACCTTCCCACGGGCCGTTCGCTCGACGAGCTCCTCGCCGCGTTCGCGGACGAGCAGGGTCTGGGGACGCCGCGCGCACCGACGCACTGGTGGGTGCCGGTCGGGCCGCCGCCCGAGAGCCTCGTCCGAGGGCGGGCCGTTTTCGCGGGGGACGCGGCGAACCTCGTCATGGCCACGAACGGCGGCGGGATCCCGACCGCGATGCTGAGCGGCCGGCTCGCCGGCGAGGCCGCCGCGGCGCACGTCCGGGACGGCCGACCCCTCACCGACTACGACGCCGCGTGGCGCTCGGCGCTGTACGGTCCGCTCGAGCGCGCCGCCCGCATCCAGCGATTCGGCGAGCGGTTCGCGGCCGTCGACCCGCTCCTGGCGCTGGGCATGCGCTATATCGGGGCGTCCGGTCTCGATGCGATGATGCGGCTGCGCTGGCCGGCCCGCCTCGGGGGCAGCTCGTGACCGCTCCCGCCCCGGCGTCCGGACCGATCGAGCCGTCGCTGGAGGCGCTCGTCTCGGAAACGTTCGGGCCGGCCGCGCTCGCGCAGGTCAACGAGCTCGTGCCGGTGCTCGCCCGCGACCTCTCCGACATCGACTGGCGCCTCCAGCAGGTGCTCGCGTCGACGTTCGCGCAGCTGACCGAGGCGGCCCGCTACGCCTGCTCCACGGGCGGTAAGCGCGTCCGGCCGTTGCTCATGGCCGTCGCCCACCGGGCGCTCGGGGCGGAGTCGACCCGTCCGATCCACTCCCTTGCCGCGGCGTTCCAGCTGATCCACACCGCGACGCTCGTGCACGACGACGTCATCGACCATGCCGAGACCCGTCGGGGGCGCCCGTCGATGCCGCGGGCGTTCGGGATCCCGCTCGCCCTCGTCTCGGGGGACTATCTGTTCGTCCGGGCGTTCGAACTCGCCGCCGAGTACCCGCGCTCGATCATCCTCAAATGCGGGGAAGCGTGCGCGGACCTCGTCGAGGGGGAGGTCCTGCAGGAGTCGTCGCGCTTCGAGCTGTCGACCGGCCGGGAGCACTACTTCCGGGTCGTGGAGCGCAAGACCGCCGCCATCATCGC
Organism: Thermoplasmata archaeon; assembly: GCA_030039995.1. Lineage (GTDB taxonomy): Archaea > Thermoplasmatota > Thermoplasmata > Lutacidiplasmatales > UBA184 > Lutacidiplasma. The sequence goes on along the minus strand of JASHUL010000219.1, from coordinate 1,743 downwards.
GGCGGCGCTGTCCTCGGTCGCCGAGATCGCGGAGGTCCCTCCGCCGATGATCGACGCCGTGGCGCAGTACGGCCGGTCCCTCGGCGTCGCGTTCCAGATCCGGGACGACCTATTGGACGTCTACGGCGACCCGGACCTGCTCGGGAAGCCGCTCTTCACCGACTACCGGGAGGGGAACCCCACCCTCGTCTCGCTCGAGGCGTACGACCGGCTCGACCCGAAGCGACAGGCCGAGTTCGAGGCGCTCTTCCAGCTGCGGCACAAGCGCACGAAGCACCTGCTGCGTCTCAAGGAGCTCACGGACCTCGGGAACGCGAGCCCCGAGGTCGCCGCCGAAGCGTCCCGCTGGGCGGACCGGGCCGTCCGCTCGCTGGAACCGGTCCCGGCGGGCCCGTACCGCCAGCTCCTCGAGTTGCTGGCCCACGGCGCGGCCGACCGGCGCTACTGACGCGCGGCTCGAACGCAACCTACAAATTCTCATCGCCGGCTGGTTCGAGCGCGTCCGGCCCATGAGCCCGAGCACGTCCACCGCATCGTCCGGCGATACGCCGGTCACGTTCGACCGGCTCCCGCCGCGCTGGGAACCGACCCCTCTCGTTCCCCAGCGCCCGCTCGGCGTCGCGATCATCGCGGTGCTGATCGCGATCTTCGCGTTCGTGCTTCTGCTCGCCGGGATCCTCTACGTCCTCTCGAGCTACTTCGGCGCCTTCGTCCCGTCGTCGCTCGAGCTGATCCCGTCGCTCGACATCTACGGCGCGGGGATCGTCGCCGTGCTCGGGGCCGCGCTCCTCGGCATCGCGACCGCGCTCTGGAACCAGGAGACCTGGGCGCTCTGGACGACGATCGTGCTCGTGTTCGCGACCACCGCGTACCTGTTCTTCACCGAGTCGATCACCGTGCTGTTCCTCGTCTTCGTCGTGCTGTTCGTCTATCTTATCTCGGTGCGTCGATACTTCTACTGATGCGCCTCCTCCTCGCCCAGCTGGCCCCCCGGCCGGGCGACGTCGCCGCGAACTTAGAGCGTCTCCGGGCGGTCACCGCGGCGTCTCCGAGCGACCTCGCGATCTTCCCCGAGCTCTATCTCTCGGGTTACCGGATCGGCGACCGGGTGCACCGGTTGGCGCTCCGGGAAGGCGACGCGGTGACCGCCGGGCTCCGCAAGGTCGCCCACGACTCGCGGGCGACCGTGATCGTCGGGGCGCCCGTCGCGTCGCACGACCGGGGCGGAGAGGTGCACAACGCTGTCCTCGCGGTTCGGCCCGACGGCGAGGTCCACCTGCAGGTGAAGCGGTACCTTCCCACGTTCGGCCCGTTCGAGGAGGGCGCGCATTTTACGCCGACCGACGAGAGCCGTCCCGTCCCGGTGGCGGCGCGCTCCGTCGGGCTCGAGATCTGCTACGACGCGTTCTTCCCGGAGGTCTCGCGGAGCCTCGCGCTCCAGGGGGCCGAGCTTCTCGTGGTTGTCTCCGCGTCGCCGACGACCAGCGGCCCGTTGTTCGCGCGTCTCCTTCCCGCCCGGGCGATCGAGAACGGCTTCCCGGTCGTCTTCGTCAACCGGGTCGGCGTCGAGGACGGGGTGATCTTCGGTGGAGGTTCGGGGGCTTGGGATTCTCGGGGAGAGCCGATCGCGGCGCGGAGCGTCTCGGGAGTCGAACTCGCGCCCGAGGAGAGCTTGCTCGAGGTCGTGATCGACCCGGCCGAGTCGGCCCGCTGGAGGCCGTTCCGCCCTGTGCTGCGCGACGT
>JASHUL010000218.1 GCA_030039995.1 Thermoplasmata archaeon | reverse complement strand
GCGGCGTCGGACGCGTCGTGCCGCATGTCCTCGATGCGGGCGACGCCGCCCGGCCGCAGCACGCGATGCATCTCGTAGATCGCCCCTTCGGGCCACCGGAAGTTCTTGAACGCGGCTTGGCAGACGATGAGGTCGAACGAATTGTCCGCGAACGGCATCATCGAGGCGTCCCCCCAGCGGATCGCGACGTCGACCCCCGCCCGGAGCGCGTTCTCGCTCGCGATCTCGACGAACGTGTGGCTGATGTCGAGCGTGGTGACGCGCACCCGTCCGAGGCGCGCCAGCGCGATCGCGTAGTATCCCGGTCCCGGCGCGACCTCGAGCACCTCGGCCCCGACCGGAAGGCCCTGGGTCGTCTCCTCGGCCTGCTTCGTCCAGAACTCCAGTTGGCTCGGGGTCCCCCGCGTTCGGGCGTACCAGCGGGCGATCGACCCTTCCATCGCGACCCCGCGATACCCCTTGGACGGCCGGTTCCCGTACTCGCTCACGACCGCCGCCCATCGCGCCGTGGACCCGCTCGCTTCCTCCGACATCCTCGTCTCGCCTCGATTCCCCGAGCGTGGGCGGGGTCGATAGGGCGAGCTCACGCCTCGTGTGGTCCGGCGGTGAACTCCCGTCGGGAGCGCCGATCACGCCGGCGGAGGGACGAGGACGACCCGGGGCGGACCCAGCGCGGGATCCGGCGCGACGACGTGGCGGCCGAACGCCGGGTGGACGCCCCGGATCACGAGCCCGAACTCCTCCCGCCGCACGGCGACCTCGACGTCCGCCATGCGTCGGAGCGCCGGCGCGCAGCCGAGACCCGGTCCGAGGACTCCGAGCGCGAGGTTCCCGAGCTGGCGCGACCGCTTCACGCCCTGGAAATACAGTTTCGTCGCCGCTTCGGCGCCGAGGAGTGTCTCGAAGATCTCCGCCGCGAACAGCTCGAGGAACGGCCGATTCCCCGTGCCCTGGGCTTGGCGTTCGCCCGCCACGGCTTTCGCGACCGCCCGACGGCGCTCTCGGGCCGGCGCCCTCGCGCCCGTGGGTTGCCCCTCCCGGTGAAAGCTCACCACGTACGGTGCCTTCGCGTCCTCGCCGACATAGTCCATCACGCGCACCCGGCTGTCGAACCGACGTCGGGTCACGAACCTCGTGAGACGCTCCCGGAATTCGTGCGGAGAATCGTTCGACGGGAGGATCGTCACGACCCCCCGGGACTGATAGAGCATGTTCAGGTACGTCGGGAACAGGAGAAGGTCGAGGTCGTCTCGAAGCACGCTCTCGTCCAGGCTGACGAGCGTGAAGCTGCCGCGCCGGTACCCGCCCGAGAGCAGCCGGTCGAGGTCCGGCACCCCCGAAGAGAAGCGACCCACCGCGTCCGGAACCGGGGTCCACTCGACGAGGTTCGCGCTCGACTTCGCCCGTCCGGCCATGGGCCGTCGATGCGAGGAGGGGGTTCTTAGTATGATGGCCGACGCCCGGGATTTTTCTGACGGTAGGACGGCGGCATTTCACCGGGCGCTCGGCGCCCCGGACCGAACGACCCTCGTCGTTTCCGGTGCGGGAAACCCCCGATCCGGTAGAGGGCCGGTTCGGCCCGCGCCCGTTCGATCCGCCGCGCCGGCTCAGCTTTGGAGGAATCGCGTGGCGCCGTCCAGGAGGAACCGCACGTCGGCCGCGAGGGACACGAACCGGAATCCGAGCTCCACCGCGACGCGCTTTTCCTCCGGAGTGACGACCAGCGTCCCCGGGACCTTGCCGTGGCGCTCCGCGGCGTCGACGACCGTGCGCATCGCCTCCCGCACGGTCGGGTGGCTCCGGTCGTCGAGGAGTCCCAGGCTCAACGTGAGGTCCTGCGGGCCGACGAACAACAGGTCGACCCCGTCCGTCTCCGCGATCGCCTCGAGGTTCGTGAGCGCCTCTCGGGTCTCGATCTGCACCCCGACGAGCGTCTCCGCGTTCGCCGATCGAAGGTACGAGCCCAGCTCGGTCCCGTAGCGGGAGGCGGCGGCGGCCGCCGCTCCTCGAACCCCCTGCGGAGGGTACTTCGCGTAGGCGACGACGCGGCGAGCATCCTCCGGGGAGCTGACCAGCGGCACGAGCACCCCTTGGGCGCCCGAGTCGAGGGCTTGCTTGACGAGATACTGGTCGACGTTGCCGACCCGCACGAGCGGTGTCGGTCCCGTGCCGCCCAGCACCGCGACCATCGCGGCGAGCGTTTCCGGGTTGACCTGGGCGTGCTCCGTGTCGATCATGAACCACTCGAACCCCAGCCCCTTCAGCGCGTCGAGGGCGACCACGGACGACGAGGAGATCCACGTGCCGAACGACGGCGAACGGTCCTGGCGCAAGCGCTCCTTCAGGTCGTTCTTCATCGCGGCTCCCCGCCACGGCGAGCCCGGTCGCATAAGCTTTCCACGGGCCGCCGGCCCGCGATCGGGTCGCGGGTCAACGGTCCGTGGCGTGCGCCCGGCGTCGGGTGTGACCCGCCGGGCCTCGCGACTTCCCGGCAAGGCGAGCGGGGCTCCGGATGCTCTCTGCAGGCAACCCGTACCGCTCCAAGAGGGCGAGGAACCGCGGTTCGTTCCGGATCGGGTCGAAGAACGCCCCCCGGCACCAGAGCCAGAGGACCCGGTCGCCCTCCCGGTAGTCCTTCTCGAGCAGGTCGAGGGCGGTCGACGTCTCGCCGAGGGCGGAGTAGAGCATCGCGAGATGCGTGGCGGAGACGTACGTTCCCCCCTCGCCCTTCTTGACCCGCGCGATCACCTCGCGCGCTTCGTCCGGCCGCCCGACCAGCGCGTTGAGGAGCGCGTGGTCGAACTGCTCGTCCCCGGTCGCCCCGTCGGTCGGCGTGTCGGCCTCGCGCTGCGCGTCCGCGAGGCGGCCGAGCGCGACGTAGTACAGCCCGGCGTGGTTGTGCCAGCCGACCTCGTTCGGATGGCGGTCCCGGAGCCGTTCCATGAAGTGGATCCCCTCCTCGAAGTTGCCCGACTCGAACTCGATCCAGGCGAGGACTCCCTCGGACGGCCCGGCAGGGTCGAGCTGGATCGCGCGCCGAACGGTCGCCTTGGCCTCCTCGAAGCGGCCGAGGGCGAACAGCATCATGCCGAAAAAGCGGTGGGCGACCAGATTGCTCGGATTGAGCGCGATCGCCCGGCGGAACTCGGTCTCCGCGAACTGCCAGTCGTGGTCGTACTGGAAGGCGATGTTGGCGAGCGCCGCGTGCCCTTCCGACGAGGCGGGGTCGAGGTGGAGCGCCCGGGCGACGAGCTCGCGCGCCTTCGGGATCGCGACGAGCATCGGGATGGAGTCGCCCGCCGCGAGGACGTAGGCGTTTCCCCACGCCGCGAACGCTTCCGCGAACGACGGGTCGAGACGGGTCGCCTCCTCGAAGTACCGAACGGCATCGCCGATGTCGAGGACCCCGGATTCGTTCTCCTGGCGGGTGAGCGCCGCCTGCCCGCGGAGATAGAGGTCGTAGGCCGCGAGGTTCTTCGTCGGGGCCCGCTCCCCCCGGCTCGACCGGGCGGAGTCGAGCTCCAGCCGAAGTGCCTCCGCGGTCCGTTCGGCGATATCGCTCTGGACGGCGAAGACATCGTCGATCTCCCGGTTGTAGCTGCTCGCCCAGATGTGGCGCTGCGTCGGAACGTCGATCAGCTGCAGCGTGATCCGCAAGCGACTGCCGGCCTTGCGCACACTCCCTTCGAGCACGGTGTCGACCCCGAGCTCGGCGCCGACCTGCGCGACCGACTTGGGCGCGGTCTTGTACGGCAGGACCGACGTGCGGGCGATCACGCTCAACCCGCGGACCTGCGACAGGACCGAGATCAGCTCCTCGGTGAGCCCGTCCGCGACATACGCATCGGTCGGGTCCGGGCTGATGTTGGCGAGCGGAAGCACCGCCAGCTGGCGCTCTCCGAGCGTCTCGACCGAGACCGGCGAGGGTCGGGCGGACTCCCAGGGCGGGACGACCCGGTAGACCGCGACCGGGCTGCGGATGTTCTTCAGCGGGGTCGGTGGGAGCCGGGCGAGCGGGTGAGGGATCTTGTTCGCCACCTGGTCGACGACCTGCTGGGTGAGGCAGATCCCTCCCGGGGTCGCCAGCGGCTGGATCCGCGAGGCGATGTTCACGGCATCCCCGAGCACGTCGCCGCCGGTCTGCACGACGTCCCCGACGTGGATCCCGATCCGGATCTCGATGGGGCGGGACCCCGCGGTCGTCGCGTTCAGGTCGTGCAGCGACTGCTGGATCTCGACCGCGCACCGTACGGCGTCGAGCGCACTCTCGAACTCGACCAGGAACGCGTCCCCGACGGTCTTCACCTCGCGGCCCGAGTATCTTCGGAAGACCGGACGCAGGGTCGAGTTGTGCCGGTCGAGAAGCTCGAGCGCCGCGGCCTCGTCCGACTGGGCGAGCGCGGAGTAGCCGACCATGTCGGTGAACATGATGGCGGCGAGACGACGGTGGGGGACGGGCACGACCTCCGGATCGCCGAGAGGCCTCTAAAGCGCTCCCGGGGGAGGTCGTGGACCCGCTCGGGAGAGAGCGTATCGGCCGGTGGGCGTGCGCGGCAGTGGGCCCCTCCGGCCGGGGCGGCGGAGCTCAAGAGCCGTGCCGTCGTCCCCCGGGGGTGACCGACCGCTCCGAGTCCCGGTTCCTTGAGGTGGACGGCTACCGGATCTACGTCCGGACGTTCTCCCCCCGGCGTCCGAAGGCCACCCTGCTGTGCGTCCACGGCGGTCCGGGAGGGACCCACGACTACCTGCTGCCCCTCGCCGACCTGACGCGGGCCGGGTATCGGGTCGTGTTCTACGACGCGCTCGGCTGCGGACGGTCGGACCTCCCACCGACGACCGAGCTGTTCAGCCTCGAACACGACCTGGTCGTCCTCGACGAGGTCCGTCGGTCGTTGCGGTCGGACCGGATCCACCTGATGGGGTCGAGCTACGGCGGCATGCTCGTGCTAGCGTACGCCGCGGACCACTCGGACGTGCTGTCGAGCCTCAACTCGACCGGGGGCCTCTCCGACATTCCGCTCACGGTCCGAGAGATGCGTCGGCTTCTGCGCGGACTTCCGGCGCGTACCCAAGCGACCTTACGGAAGTACGCGGCGCGCGGGGAGTACCACCACCCGGACTACGAGGCGGCCGCGATGGAGTTCTACCACCGCCATGTCTGTCGGCTGTCCCCCTGGCCCGAGCCGCTCGTCTCGACGTTGGTGCGCACCAGTCGGCCGGTGTACGAGACGATGAACGGGCCGAACGAGTTCACGATCATCGGGACCATGCGGTCGACCGTGATCACCGGGCGGCTCCGCCGCATCGCGGTGCCTACGCTCCTGATCCACGGCCGCTACGACGAGGTGACCCCGGCCGTCGGCGAGGTGCTGCACCGGAACGTTCCGGGGTCGTTCCTCCACATCTTCCCCGAAAGCTCGCATACGAGCTTCTGGGAGCAGCGACCGGAGTACATGCGCCTCGCCACCGGTTTCCTCGGAATGGCCGACCGCGTCGGCCGGGCCGCGTAGTCCGGGCCGGGCCCCGGCGGGTCAGCGGCGACGCCGGGAGCGGCGGTAGTCCTCCTCGAGCGCGCGACCGAATCGGTCCCAAAGTTCGCGGAGGTTCGCTCGCACTTCGGCCCGCGTCGGAACGGTCTCCGCGAGCGGGGTCGCGCGGCGGACCCCGTCGAAGGTGAATCGGGTGGACCCGTCCGGCAGCGTCCGAAGACGGTAGTCGATGCTCCAGCGGCGGTACGTCCCGACGGACTCCGCGTGCCAGTGCGCCGGCGGGTCGAGGTGGACCGACTGCTGGTTCAGGAACCAGCCCCGGCCCGCCCGCCCGAAGTCCTGGTAGACCACACGCCCCGGCGCCCGCGCGAGGATCCGGCGGACGTAGTCGTCCTTCTCGATCGCGGGGTCCCGGGGGGAGTAACTGGTGCACCAACGGAACGCGTAGCCGATCGGGGCGCGGAACGTCTCCTCGACGTGGTGGCGCTGGGGTCCGTACGCTCGAGACGAGGGCATCGGCCAACCCACCGAGCGGGGCCCGAAAGCCCTTCGCTACGGCTTCCTCCTGCTACGAGCGAACTCTGGCCTACAATCTATTATATATATTTCGCAACCATCGTACGCCCGTGAAGCTCGAAGGCAGCCTGGTGCGCGAGCCCGGAGAGCGGCCCCTGCCGCGGGAGATGAGGCTCCTGCCCCCGCGGAGCCGGGGGCGACCTCGGGCGGAATATCGTCCGCGCGTTCGGACCGTGGGGGACGTCGACCGTTTGCGCCGCCACCGCGTTCCGGCCTACCTGCTCACCTCGGAGTGGGTATCGGAGCACGGCTACCCGGTCCGGTTCGCACCGTGGCTCGCGGTACCCGAAGAGCTCTCGGGGAAGATCGCGAGCGACTTCCGCCTCCTGCCGGTGCGGGACGAGGACGCGTTGCGCGCGCCCGGATTCCCCGAGCTGCTCACCCTTCTCCTCCGTTTCGACCCGCTGGCCGCCCGGGTCGTCGCGGTCCGCAACCGGGAGAAGATCGACCCGCACGAGCTGTACCGCCGGGTTCGGAACGAGGGGCTCGAACGGGCCGCGACCAAGGTGCGCTTTCAGGAGTTCTCTCCGGCGCTTCCGAAGGTCGGAAGCCCGCTCCCGAAGGACGAACTCGACTGGATACTGCGGAACAACCCGCCGCTGAGGAGTGGGTCGTGACCGAACCCGAGGTCGCCGCCGCCGACGCGATCTTTCGGCGAAGCGGGATCCGCTACGTGGTCATCGGTGGTCAGGCGATCGCCCAGAACGCCGCGACCGCGACCCGCGACGTCGACGTGATGGTCGCGACCGCCGACTACCGACGAACGCTCGCTCAGCTGCGGGAGGAGCGCGAGCTCGCGTTCGACTGGGAGGACGGAAAGCTGGCGCGCTTTCGCATCCTCGTCATCGGGGGGGTGCCGCTCGACATCCTGGACGCGTCGGTGTTCGCCGGTCGAAGGACGGGCGAGGAGTTCTTCCGGTACCTTCGGGAGGAGGCGTCGACCGAGGCCGGAGGGATCACGTACGCGTCGCCCGAGCTCGTGTGGTACACCCGGCTCTTGACGAAGCGGTGGCGGGCGTACGCGGAGAAGATCGTGACCAACGTCCTCGACGGCATCTCTCCGGGCCGGCTCGAGAAGGTCGAGGCGATCGCCCGGCACTTCGGAACGGAGGCGACGGTCCGGGAGAGGATCGCGTACGTGCGCGAGGAGCTGGGACGGCCGGACCTCGCGGCGCTCCGGGGCTCGGAGTAGGCGCCGCGTCGTCGAGCACGCGGGCGCTCCGACCGAATTCTCGCCGCGCGGCCTCGACGGCCGTAGCGCTTCCACTCGTTCGATAGGTTAATCCCCCACTTTCTCGAGGCATCGGTCGTGGCCGTTGCCCGCGCACGCCGGACCCCCGGCGCTCGCGCGAACCGGGTCGGGGAACGGTTCGCCCGAGCGCTGTACCGGTACTTGCCGCTCGCCCTCGGGGCCGGAGGCATCGCGGCCGGACTCTACTGGCTCGTGCAGGGCGTGGGAGGGGCGGCCGGCGTGCTCGCGCTCGCCCTGCTCGTCGGAGCGGAGACCGAGGTCGCCGTGTGGTTGGGATACCTCCTCTGGCGCCGCCGTCATGCTCCGGCCCCGGAGTCGGTCGAACCCCCGGCGCCCGTGGGCGCGGGGATGCTCACGGACGAGGGCGACGCCCGCCCGGCACTCCCGGAGCCGGAACCTCGGCCGCCGTCCGTCGCTCCGGGTGGGGTGCCGCACAGCGGGATCGGGCGAGCGACGACCGCTCGTTTCTCCTGGTCCGGGGCCGAGATCTGGCAACGCTGGCGTCGCGCCGAGGCCGGGCATCTCGGAGCGGAACTGGTGCCACCGGTCGGAGAGACCGCCTACGTGGTCCCCCACGCGGGAGTGCTCCACCCGTTCGCGGCTCGTGACCGAGACCTCTGGTTCGAGCACCCTACGGTTCCGTTGGATCGAGCCGGTGGTTTCTCCGCCCTACCGACGCCCCGCCCCGTCGGCTCCGGGGCGACACTCGAACCGTCTCCGAGCCTTCCGCACGCCCTGGGACACGCATCCTTCCGCGGGCCCGCCGGACCGTTCTCTCCCGACGACCTCGACCGGTTATTCCCTCCCGACCTCGGACCTCGGGCCGGTCCCCACTTCGGTGGGCTCGATGGGGGTCGGGCGATCGCGGACGAAGACTCGATCCTCGATGCGCTCAACGATCTACCGCTCGGGCCGGTCGATGTCCGGCCCGACACCACCGGTGGACCCCCGGCCGAACCGGTCGACCTGAGGAGCCCCGCGTCCGTCGAAGAGGCGTTGGAGGAGCTCCCCCGCGGCCCGGTGGCGCGTCCGATCACGGCGCTCGGAGACCGATTCCCCGATCCCCCGGACGAAGCGCCCTCACCGACCGGCCCGCCGGCCGCCCGGGAACTCTCGCGGCTGGGGCCGCTCGAACCCGTCGCCGTGAACGAGTTTCCTCCCGGCGACCTGACGAACCCCTGGTCCGGCGGCGGCCTCCTTCCGGACGAGAGCTCCATCGACCGCCTGCTCTACCTGGAGGCGATCAACCCGATCCCGCCGCACCTCCGAGGGGCTCCGCCCGCGGTGGCCCCACCGTCCCGGGCGGCGGGTCCGACGCGCTCCGCGGGGGCGATGGCGTGCGTCGCCTGCACCCGCGGACTGGGAGACTTCCGTTCGTGGTCCCCGTGCATCGGTTGCGGCCGGCCGGTCTGCCGTCAGTGCCTCCATCGCTCGTACTTCCTCGGCGAGGAGGGGTTCTGCTGGGACTGCTCTCGCGCTCCGATCCTCCCGGTCGCGACGGGCGGGCCGGACGCATGACGGACGTCGACGCTACGGCCCGGTCGCGAGTTCCCCCGTCCGTCCCCGAGGACGCTCGACGCATGTTCCACCTGGTGATGGCCGGGGTCGTGCTGTACGTGCTGCTCGACCTCGTGGCCCAGCTGCTGCCTCCGCACTACAGCCCGATCTCGCAGGCCGAGAGCGATCTCGCGGTCGGACCGTACGGTTTCGTCATGACGATCAACTTCGTGAACCGGGGCCTGCTGTCGCTCTTGTTCCTCGTCGCCCTCGCGCGGACGTTCGAGGCGAACGGGTCGCGCTGGACGGAGGCCCGGGTCGGGTTCGGGCTGCTCGGCATCTGGGGGGTCGGGGCGCTGCTCCTGGCGGCGTTCCCCACGGATGTGCCGGCGACCCCGGTCTCCTGGCACGGTGCGATCCACATCGTGGTGGGGCTGGTCGCCTTCCTCGCGGGGGCGTTCGGGACGCTCGTCCTCGCGCTTCGGTTCCGCGACCTCCCGGTTCTCCGTTCGAGCCAGGGTTTCACGCTCGCCTTGGGAGCCCTCTCCGTGGTGCTGGTCTTCCTCTACCTCGGGATGGCGGTCGAGACCCCGCACCTCGCCGACCGGTTCGGCGGCCTGACCGAGCGGTTGTTCCTCGGTTCCGTGCTGCTCTGGATCTTCGGGGTCGCCGCGGTGCTGGCCCGGCGACGGCCCGCGTCCTCCGCCGGCCCGGCCTGACGGCTACAGCCCACCGGTCCGCTCGGGGTCACCGAGACGACGCTCCGCGAGGTCGAGGGTGCGGGCGGCGCGGAGCTCGTCCATTTGGTAGAGGACGGCGTGCAGCACCTCATGGGAGATCGTGTCGGCGACCGACCGCTCCTCCGACGGGTCGGCGAGCCGGTAGAGCGTGATCCGATTGTCCTTGTAGTCCAGTCGGGCGTTGACCTGCTCGAGCTCGTCGGCTTCCCCACCCCGGTCGCGGAGGAACGCGCTCAGTCGGGCCGACCAGTACGCGTGCTCCGCCGGGGTGCCGACCGAGACCCGGGGGTGCTCCATCGGGCCGGCCAACCCGGCGCCGTTCTTCTCGTGCGCGGCCGCAAGGACTATGTGGAAACCCGGGTCCCTCGCGGGCACGCATGACGTCGCCGGCGAGCGACCCGTTGGAGCCTCTCGAGAAGGAGGTCGTCGACCACGTCTTCCGGGCGCGACCGACGTACGCGGCTTCCCTCGGCCTCCACACGTACGACGGCCTCCTGCCGGACGTCTCGGTCGAGACCACCGTGCCGTGGGCGGCCCGGGCGAGAGAGCTCTTGGGCCGTCTCGCATCGCTCCACGAGACCGCGCTCACGGCCCCCCGCGGGATCGACCGACGCCTCCTTCAGCTCCTGCTCGAGGGGATCCTGTTCGACCTCGAGGAGACCCGCGAGCTCGACCGGAACCCGATGGCCGTGCTCTTCCTGCCCGACCTGACCGGTTACATCTCGCGGGACTACGCGCCGGTCGCCCAGCGCGTCGAAGCGGTCGCCCGCGTGCTCGAGGGGGTTCCCCGCCTCCTCGACGGCGGTCGCGCCCGACTCGAGAGCGTGTTGGCCCGTCCGTTCGTCACCTTGGGGATCCAGATCGCGACCGGCCTCACCTCCCATTTCGGGGAGGGCGAGGCGTTCGCCATGGCGGGGCCCGCCGGGCTGCGCGAGCGGGTCCGCGCCGCGCGGGAGCGGGCGGACCGCGCGGTGCTCGACTTCGCCGAGTGGCTCAAGACCGAACGGCTGCCCCACGCGGACGAGAGCTTCCCCCTCGGCCGGGACCGGTTCCAAAAGCTCCTCTGGGTCCGGGAGGGGCTGACCACCTCGGTCGACGAGGTCCTCGCGCAAGGGAGCGCGGACCTCCGGCGGAACCGGGCGCGCCTCGACGAGATCGCCCGAGCCGAAGGCGTGAGCGCGTCGCGGCTGATCGAACGACTCAACGACGCCCATCCGAAACCGGCGGACCTGATGCCCGTCGTACGGAACATGACGAACGACGTCCGGGAGTTCGTCCGTCAGGAGGACCTCGTCTCGATCCCCGAACCCGAGGTCTGCCACGTGCGCGAGACGCCCCCGTGGGCTCGCGACCTGTGGACCGCGGCGATGAGCCCGCCGGGGCCGTTCGAGGCGCCGGTCGACGGGATCTACTGGGTCACCACGGTCGACGCGGC